>JAAEOK010000080.1 GCA_024244705.1 Alphaproteobacteria bacterium | reverse complement strand
TGAGCGCCAGGAAGAAATGGCGCAGGCTCGATGGATCAAACCACCTCGCCGAGGTCATCCAGGGAGTGAGATTCGAGAACGGCATCAAGCAAATCCAAAACGCCGCCTGACCAGCCCGTCACCAACTTTCGGGCATAGCTCTGAGGCGGACGTTCTCTGCGGTAGCTCGACCCGATCGCGCTTATGAGTACACGGCCTAGTTCCCGTTTCCGTGACTGGTGAAGGAATGAATCGAAACGGTTGACCCCGACCCAAACGAAATCGTCACGCGTTGGAATCGTGGAGCCGGTGGTTGATGGGCGTCAATTGGCGGCGCACCTGATCGAAGATCTCGAACCGTTCGCGATAGAAGGCGTGGACCGCTTGGTCGGGCCGATTGCTGTCGACGATCCGCACGCAGCGCGCGATCGCGTCTTCTTTCGACGCGAAAACGCCGACCCCGACCCCGGCAACCAGGGCGGCACCGAATGACGCGTCGCCGTTCCGCGGCCGGTTGACAGCGAGACCGGTGATATCGGCGAGGATCTGCCGCCAGGTATTGCTGCGCGCGCCGCCGCCGAGGAGCCGCATGTCGCCGAATTCGGCGCCCGAAAGCTCCTGCGCCGCGCGCAACACGTCGTAGAGCGCGAACGAGATGCCTTCGTAGCAGGCCCGGGCGACGTGCCCGCGGCCATGGCCGAGGCCGAGGCCGACCAAGCTCGCCCGCAGCTTGGGGTCCCAATGGGGCGCCCGTTCGCCGACCAGATAGGGATGAAAGAGGAGACCGTCGCTACCCGGTTCGATCGCTGCGGCGAGGCGATCCATCTCGGCGAAGGCGCCGTCGGTGGGCAGGTCGCCGAAGAACACGTCGCGCACCCAGCGGTGGGCGGTCGCGCAGGCATTGATGCCCGACGCCATGTACCACATACCGTCGATGATATGGGGATAGCAGGAAACCGGGGGGTGAACCTCCGGCCGGTCGGTGGTGAGGAAGACGACACCGGCGGTGGCCAGCTTGATGGCCCCGCTGCCCGGCGCCGTCGCGCCCGCGCCATAAAGCTCGACCGTGGTGTCGTTCGAACCGACGACCACCGGCGTGCCGGCCTTGAGGCCGGTCAGCCGGGCCGCCTCCGCGGTGACCTGGCCGGCCACGTCGACCGGTTCGCGCACCGGCGGCAGTCGGTCCACCGGCCAGCCGACCAGCGCGCAGAGTTCGGCCGACCAATCGCGGGTCGCGGCGTCCGCCATCAAGGCACCGAGAACGTCGGAGAAATCGGTCGTCCAGTCGCCGGTGAGGCGGGCGCGGAGATGATCCTTGGCCAGATAGAGCCGCTCGCAGCGGTCGAAGGCCTCCGGCTGATGGCGTTTGATCCACAGCAGGTGGCTCAGCGCCCAGGTCGGGTTGGCCTTGTTGAGTGTGGTGCGGATGATCCGCTCACCGGCGGCGGCATGGAGCTCCTCGGCCTCGGCGGCGCTGCGCTGGTCCGACCACATGATGGCCGGCCGCAGGACGCGCCCGTCGCTGGCGGTCAGGACCGCAATATGGGCGCCCGCGGAAATGCCGACGCCGGCGATCGCGGCGGGGTCGATGCCAGCCTCGTCGATCACCGTGCGGACGGCGGCCTGCAGGGCCTGCCACCATTGGTCCGGGTCCTGTTCGGCCCAGCCCGGCTTGGGCGATGCGGTATCGATCGCCGCGCTCGCCTCGCCCATCGTCGCCCCGCTCTCGTCGATCACCGTCGCCTTGAGACTGCCGGCGCCGAGATCGATGCCGAGGATGCGGGCGGCGGTCATCGGTTCATTCGGGTGTGACGTACGTCGCGGTCAGTCCGCCATCGACCACCCACGCCGCGCCGGTCACATAGGAGGCGGCATCGGAGGCGAGGAAGGCCGCGACCTCCGCCACCTCGTGGGCCTCGCCAAAGCGGTCCTGCGGCAGATGCACGCGGCGGCGCTGCCATTCCTCGGGGGTTTCGCGCAGATAGTCCGACAGCGGCGTCTCGATTGGACCGGGACAGAGCGCGTTGGCGCGAATGCCGCGGCGGGCGTATTGGGCGGCGATTTCGCGGGTGATCGCGACCACGCCGCCCTTGGCCGCGGCGTAGGCGATCTGCGGCGTAGCCGAACCGATGAAAGCCACGATCGAGCCCATGTTCACGATCGACCCGCCGCCGGCCCGCAACAACGCCGGAATGCCGAACTTGCAGCCGAGAAACACGCCGCGCAAATTGACCGCGATCGTCTGGTCCCAGACCGCAAGGTCGGTATCTTCCGGGCCGCGGTCCGCGCTCAGCATGATGCCGGCATTGTTGAACAGCGTATCGATGCCGCCGAGTTCCGCCTCGGCGGCGGCGACCATGGCTTCGACCGACCCCGGGTCCGCCATGTCGACTTCGATGGCATGAGCACGGCCGCCCGCCCCGGTGATGGTGGCGACGGTTTCCTCGGCGCCCGCGCGGTCGATATCGGCGACCGCGATCGCCGCCCCTTCGCGCGCGAAGATCCGCGCCGCTTCGCGGCCGATACCGCCGCCGGCGCCGGTGATGACCGCCCGTTTTCCTTGAAGTCGCTGGCTCATGGGGCAATACCTCGTGCCGGTGCGAGAAGATATCTTGCGCGACTTTGTAAGTGCAACATAGGATTTGGCACTTGCCAACGAGATCACCCGGCGGCGGAGGAGCGAGACAATGACCGGCGACACGATCACCCAGATGATGACCGAACTGGATGCGCTGGGCGCGCGCTACGTCCGCTTCGAATTGCCGGACCTGCACGGCACCTCCCGCACCAAGGTGGTCCCAATCGCCAAGGTCGAAGGCTATGCCCGCGACGGGCTCAATTTCTATGGCGGCACGATCGCGCTCGACACGGCATCCAACGTCATCGGTGGCACCGGCATGAACGAGGAGGGATCCTACCGCGACCAGCAATTGATCCCCGACCCGTCGACCCTGCGCCCGGTGCCGTGGCTCGAGGATACGGTCAAGGTCGTCTGCGACGCACGCTGGGCGCCCGGCGAACCGATCAAGGCGACCCCGCGAACCGTCCTTGCCGGCCTCCTCGACCGCGCCGGCGAGCTCGGTTACGAGGTCATGGTCGGCCACGAGTTCGAGTTCTACATTCTCGATGCCGAAACCCGGGAACCGCTATTCGGCGGCGTCCATATCTTCAACGCTACCCGCAACCAGTACATCCCCTTCCTCGATACCCTGCTCGACACCCTGCAGGCGGCGGGCATCGACATCATCACCCACAATTGCGAATACTCGCCGTCGCAGTTCGAGACTAATTTCGGCCCGGCGATCGGCCTCGAGGCGGCCGACAAGGCGTTCACGTTCAAGAACGCGGTCAAGGAACTGACCCACCGCGCCGGCTACCTGGCGACGTTCATGTCGAAGCCGGCGACCGACATGGCGGGATGCGGCTGTCACGTCCACCTCAGCCTGATCGACAAGGCGACCGGCCGCGGCGCGTTCGCCGCCGAGGGATCGGGCGACGACGCCCTCAACCCCCTCCTCCGTTCGTTCACCAAGGGCCTACTCGATCACGCCAAGGCGATGCAGCCCTTATTGGGGCCGACGCCCAATTGCTACCATCGGCTCAAGCCGCACACCTTTGCGCCGTCCAACATCTCGTGGGGGATCGAGGACCGTTCGGCGATGGTGCGGATCAAGGATGCCGGCACCGCCAATTGTCACATCGAGCTGCGTTCGGGCTCGGCCTTGTCGAACCCATACCTGTCGGCGGCGGCGATGCTGGCGGCCGGGTTGCTCGGCGTCGAGGCCGGCGGCGACCTGCCGCCCCAATCCCAAGGTCCGTCGGAGGACGACCCGGCGCACGAGAAGCTTGCCGGCTCGCTCGAGGACGCCCTCGACGCGCTCGCGGCCGACGCCGGGATGCGGGGCTTGCTGGGCGAGGAGTTCATGAACGTCTTCGTCACGGTCAAGCGCGCCGAGCTAGCCCGCTTCCGCTCTCACGTCACCGATTGGGAACGCAACGAGTATCTCGAGATCTATTGACGAGCGGTTTCGATTTCACGCGACCATCAGCTCGATGTCGGCCTTGGCGATGGCCTGGGCGAGTGGGGCCGGCGGTGCGGTGTCGGTGACGATATTGGTCAATATCGAGAGCGGCATCACGACCTCCAGCAGACGGACGCCGAACTTGGCGTGGTCGACCATGAAGACGCGCCGCTCGGCGCGGGCGAACATCGCCCGTTTGACGAACGCCGCCTGAGAATCGACATCGGTGATGCCGCCATCGGTCAGGCCACCCGAGCTGGTGAAGGCGACGTTGGCATGGAACCGGGTCAGGAATTCGCACGTGTCCTGACCGTAAACTCCATCCTCCCGCGCGCTGTAGGCGCCGGGGCACAGGATGACCCGGATCGTCTCCGCCGCGCCAAGCGTTTGAGCGACCCGTATGCCGTTGGTGATGACGGTGGCGTCGACGCGGGCACCGGCCATGCAGCGCGCGAGATGCAGGGTGGTGGCGCCGGAATCGACCATGACCACGTCGCCCGGGTTGATCATCCGGCACGCCGCGCCGGCGATACGTTCGCGCTCCTTGACCATGGCCGCGGCGCGTTCGCGGACGCCGGGCTCGCGGCCCATGGGCGCCGTCGCCCCGCCATAGGTGCGCGCGACCAAGCCGCGGCTCGACAAGTCATCGATATCCCGCCTCACGGTTTCGGTCGAAACGCCGAACGCCTCGGCAAGCTCGGAGATGCGCACGGTCGGCGACAATTTGAGGGCGCCGATGATGCGGTCGTGGCGCTCCGATTTACTGGGGCGCACGGCGGCGACCGGGGGGCTCGAATTGCTCATGCGGCGGCGGCGAGGATGTCCCTGAGTTGCGACGTCAGGGCACCCTTGCGACAACTGAACGCGCCATTGAAGGCGGCCGAGCCGATGGTGAAGGCGTCGGCACCAGCATCGGCCAAGGCTCTTATCCTTGCCGGGCTGTCGACGCTGCCGGCAACGACGAGATAGCCGTCGGTTCCGCGCCGGGCCGCCTTTATCAATTCGATCGGGTCGGCATCGGTGGCGCGGTAGGCGAGCAGATCAACTCCGGCACAGCCGAGGGCGCCGAAGCGCACGCAATCCGATTCAACATCCTCGGACGACCCGCCGAGATTTGTCGGGTGCCCGTTCGGTTTGCCCGGGAACGGCAGATATTCGATCTTCGTGCCATCGAGAATCGGCAGGATTTCCTCGGCCGCGGTGCCGCCCATCACCCGGTCGACACCGATCTCACGCGCCGTACGGGCGGAGTCGCGGCAGGCCTCGAGCGTCGTGCTGACGACTTCGAGATAGCTCATTGCCCCTGCCGACAGGATGCGCCGGTTGAGCTCCTTCAAGGTCTCGATATCGGTGCCGACGTCCTTGAAGCCCATATGCCGAATGCCGAGGGGGGCGATCAGGTCGAAGACGTCGAGACAGTCCTCAACCGTTTGATCGTCTCGCGTGAACATGAAAATGAAATCGATCATAAACCGGCCCTGAAGCCCGCGTCAGCGCCCCGGCCACGGCCCGGGCGGCGCCATATTCGGTCTACGGTTATGTCAGATGTGTGTGGCAAGTACAACAAATCATGTTGGATTTACCAACCTTGGCGCGGCAGCGTCAAATGGCGGGACGGATTACGAATATCCGCAGAATTCGAGGCGGCCGTGCCGCCGGACTTGTGGAAACAGGGAGGATCGTCATGAAATTCAGCCGCCGAGGCACGCTCAAGATGGCTGCCGCCGCGAGCACCCTTGCCGCCGCCGGCTCTTTCCTCGCCGGGCCCAAGCCGCACGCGAAAAGCAACTCAATATCCTGTGCTGGGAAAGTTACGATTTGGACGAGGTTCTCGATCCCTTCCGCCAGATGACCGGCGCCAAAGTGTCGGCCGAGAGCGGCACCTCGGACCCGGACATGATCAACAAGCTGCGCGCCGGCGAGACCAACGTGTGGGACGTCATCAACGTCAACCAGCGCTGGGCGCGCGATCAGATGTTCGGTGAGAAACTCATCACGCCGCTGCCGAAGGAACGCTTCGAGCCGCACTTCGACAAGATGATGGAACCGTTCAACAAAGACTACAAACGGTGCTACTCCGAAGGCGGCGACCTGCTCGGCATGATCCAGCGCCTCGGACCCTTCAACTTCGTCGTCAACACCGACAAAGTCAGCCGGGCGACCGCTTAGGCATCCTCACCTACGACAATTGGAACATCTACCACATGTCCGTCGGCGCCGGCGTCGATCCATTCGAGAAGCATGGCGCGGACGACATCGCGGCCTTCGAGAAGGTGGCCCGCGCCTGGTCCAAGGGCGCAAAACTGCTGACCGACGACCTCGTGCAGATGAACCTGGCCTTGATCAACGGCGAAATCGACTCTTGCCGCACCGGCGGCACCTACACCGCGTCGCCGGCCCGCCTCGACGGTGCAACCAACATTTGCGGGATCATGCCCGACGGCGGCCCGATGAACGGCAAGGGCGGCATCTCCTGGGTCGAGGATACTTCGGCCGTCGACAACGCCCAGGTCTCACCGTTGGCCGAGGATTTCCTCGAATCCGACACCGAAGATTGTGAGGATGACCTATGTGATGAGCCCGAGTTGTTCATCATGCCTGAGCACGGCGAGGACCAAACGGCACCGCTCAATCCCTTCGTTGGCCGACAACCTGTCGCACTCGACGACAGGCTATACTGCCCTACCCCTCACTGATTAAATAAGGAGCATTCTTCAAACTCGGCCTGATCGGTGCCGTCGGCGGTGCGCATCTTGATGCTCAGCCAGCCCTCGCGGACTTTCGATATCTCCATGTAGAAGTCCTTGCCGGTGTTGGTCTCCGGCGTGTCGAAGGCGATGCCATCGGCGGTTTGGCTGGCCTTGCGAACGTCCCAGTTACCGGCTGGCGTGCGCTTGTCGGGGCCATAGCCCTGGATGCCTGAGGCCTCGATGTGGAAGAAAAACAAGGGACTACTGCAGCCGCCGGCGCCCCACATGCCATGGTAGTCGGGCGGGATCGCGCCCTTTGCCGCCCAGGCGTCTTGGGAAATCAACAGAACCAGTAACGCGCAAATCGCACCAGTGACCGTCTTCACGGGTCGCCTCCCTCCTGAGCCCAAACTGCCACTATTCTTAGTAGCGGAAGTTTTGGGGATGGTGAACTGCAATGTCTTCACCGCATCGCCGCTGGATCGGGCAAAGAGGATCTTAACCGTGCTTGGGGTCGAAGAGCCAGCCGCTAGCGATGACCGAGTTGATCTTACTACTTATTCGTCGCGGTTCTCCCGCTTATCCAGGGCGGGCTTCAGATCCGTTGCTTTTTGAGCGGCGCGATCAGCCAATCGAGACTTGTTTCCTGCTTGGGTTTCCACAAACGCTCGATCAGCGCGTCCTGTTCGGCCTAGTTTTCGGCAAAGAAGAAGTACTCGCGGAGCTTGGCCTCGATTTCCCTGTCGGAGAGGGGGTCATTGGGGTCTCCCTAGGGGTAGTCGCGTTCGCCATGAATCGTCGAACTGTCCGCTAGGGTGATTGTGATCGTGCACTTGGACTTCGCGGGATAGGCTTTCGTGATCTCGGAGTCTTCGACGACGTCGATCTTCGGGATGAGTTGCGTGAGGGCCAGGTCCCTGCAATACGGTTCGTTGAAATCCTCGTATCGGATCGGCTTGAGCAGGGCCGCCGCGACGCAGTACGGGATCGAGTGGGTCCGTCCGGCGCGGCTGTTTGGATGATGCGGGGGCGGCATATCTACCAGCGCATCGTGCTGTTGCCGATCTTCTTTCCGCAGGCGGTTCTGGGCCTCGCCTTGCTGATCTGGTTCAGCGCCGTCGGCATCATCCCGGACTGGCGGACCGCGGTGCTGGCGCATCTCGTCTGGATCACGCCGATCGTGACCTTGGTCATCTCGATCCAGGCATATTCGTTCGACCCCGCGCTCGAAGAGGCGGCCTACGATCTCGGCGCGTCGCGTTGGCAGACCCTGCGCGAGATCACCTTGCCGGTGTTGTGGCCCGGTATCGTTTCGGGCGGACTGTTCGCGTTTCTGCTGTCGTGGGGAAATTTCCCCTTGTCGCTGTTCACCACCGGCGCCGATCAAACCGTGCCGGAGTGGCTTTATGCCAAGATGATTTCGGGCTATACGCCCCTAGTGCCGACGCTGGGTGCGCTGACCACCGGAAGCGCGGCGCTGGTCCTAATTCTCGGCTATACTCTTTGGGTCGTGACCAAACGCGTACGTGGAGACTGACATGGCGGAGCAGGTCGATCTCGATCAAGGATTGGTCGGCGAACGCATCCCGCTCGAAGCGGTGCCGGTGATCGACTTCGAACCCTTTCGCCTGGGCGGTTTCGATGCCCGCGTCGGGGTCGGCAAACGGATCGGCGACGCGTGCCGGAACATCGGCTTCTTCTATGTGAGAAACCATGGTGTTCCCGACGCCTTGGTGGCGCGCACGTTCGCCGAAGCAAAGCGTTTCTTCGATCTGCCGGCGGAACGCAAACACGAGATCGCTATCGAGAATTCGTCGTGCCATCGCGGCTTTTTCGCTCTCGGCGGCGAAAACCTGGACCCGGCAAAGCAGCGCGAGCAAGGCGATTTCAAGGAAGGCGTCAAGATCGGGCGCGATTTGCCCGAGGATCACCCCCTGGTCGCGGCTGGGACGCCCCTGCACGGCGCCAACCAGTGGCCTTCGAGCTTGCCCGGCTGGCAGGGCGCGATCAAGGCCTACTATGAATCGATGGATCACCTGGGCCGTCAAATCATGCGCGCTTTTGCGCTGGCGCTCGACATCGACGAATGTTTCTTCGACCCGAAGGTGACCGAGCCGATGACGACGCTGGGCCCCTTGCACTATCCGCCGCAGCGCGGCCGCATCACCGAGCAGCGGATCGGGGCCGGCGCCCATACCGACTTCGGCTGCGTGACCATGCTCGCCCAGGACGATGCCGGCGGGCTTCAAGTTCGCAACGCCGCCGGGCGGTGGATCGATGCGCCACCGATACCCGGTACGTTCGTCATCAATGTCGGCGACATGATGGCGCGCTGGACCAACGACCATTTCGCGTCAACGACCCACCGTGTCATCAACATTTCGGGCATGGAGCGCTACTCGATGCCGTTCTTTTTCGACCCCAATTTCGATGCCGAGGTGCGTGCCCAGTCGACCTGCACCGGGCCGGACGACCCGGCGAAATATCCGCCGACGACCGGCGGGCAGCATCTTCTCGACAAGATCAACGAGACCTTCACCTATCACCGTGAAAAGGACGTCGGCGGGTCGTGACCGGCGGACCAAACGGGGCCGGGCGATGAGGCGCCCGGTGGTCGGTCTGACCGCCGATTGCCGCGATATCGGCGGCCAGCCGATGCATGTGCTGGGCGACAAATATGCCCGTGCCATTGCCGATATCGCGGGTGCCACGCCGCTGATCGTGCCGGCGATGGCGGACACCCAGGATGTCCGCCAATTGGTCGGCCTGCTCGACGGCGTGGTGCTCACCGGCAGCCCGTCGAACGTCCACCCGGCGCGCTATGGCAGCCAACCGGGACCCCGTTTCGAGCCCTACGACGAAGCCCGCGATGCGGTCGTTTTCGCGCTCGTCGACCGCGCGCTCGAATCCGGCTTGCCGACGCTTGGGCTGTGCCGTGGATTTCAGGAGATCAACGTCGCGCGGGGCGGCTCCTTGGTCCCCGAAATCCATGCCATCGAAGGGTGCTTGGATCACCGCCGGCCCGACGGCGATGATCGCGATATCCAGTACGGGCCCAAGCACGCCGTCCGGTTCGCGCCCGGCAGCCGGTTCGAGGACATCGCCGGCGGCCCCGAGATCATGGTCAACTCGGTCCACGCCCAGGGCCTCGACCAACTCGGCGACGGCATCGTCATCGAGGGCTGGGCCCCCGACGGTACACCCGAGGCGCTGCGCGTCGACGGCGTCGCGGGCTTCGCCCTCGCCGTGCAATGGCATCCGGAATACAAGGCCATGGAAAACGATTTCTCGCGCCGTCTCTTCGCCGCCTTCGGCGACGCCGTGCGGTCGAGATAGCTGGATCGAACGACGGGCCCCGGCCGGCCGCGCGCGGCGGCCGCGAAGCGAATCATAATTGGCTGCGGTGGGGAAATCGATGGGTCATGCGGCACCGAGATGGCTTTACGTGTCGGCCTGCGGCTTGGTCGCGATCATCATCGTCGGCTCGTTTCTGTTTTCGCCGAAACGCGAAATCGGTGACTGCGTCGGCACTGTCTATTTCACGTGGGGCGGCAACCTGACCCACAATTGCGACAGTCGTAGCATCGCGAAAGATGCCGAAAATCCACGCGGTTATGTGGCCGACTCGTCGCCGTGGCGGACGCGCCCGGTCTACGTCTTTTCCCTCGGTGCGATCTCGCTGGTCACGGTCCACTTGGCGGCACCCATCGAGCGCCTGATGACAACCATCGACGAGTCTCGAACGAGCACCGTTCCGATCGCCGCGCTGGCGCGGTACGGTCACGTTTACGCCGCCGGCTTCATCTTCAACGGTCTCGTGCTGTGGCTCGCCATCTATCTCGGCCACCGCAGCTTTCGGTTCAGCCGTTTCGGCCAGGTCGCCGGACTGATCGCGCTGTGGTGCGCGAGCGACCTCGTCGCCGGATGGTTCTGGGTGACCCATTCCATATTCGTCAATCTGCTGATCCCGGTCGGCGGTCTCAGCGCCTTTCTGCTCGGAACGGCAATAGCTCGGCAGAGCGCTGTTCGGATGACGCTGTGGGGCTTGTTGCAGTCGCTCGCCGCTCTGACCTACGGCTTCGCGCTGATATGGCCGATCCTGACCGGTTTGGGCGCGCTCTGGGCGATCGCGTCTTGGCGTCTTCGGTATCGAGAGGTCTCTCGCGCTTTTTTCTGCTTTGCCCTCGCGTTCTATCTGCCAATCGCGGCATGGGTCGGAAGCTATCTGTTCGGCGGCTTAACGCTGGCCCATGAAATCGATTGTTGCGGTCAGTTTTCTTGGCTACCGCGTGCTCTCGACGGGGGCGATGTAGTCGCCGAAGCCTTCCGCCAAGCAACGCTGATCGCGCGAAATACGGCAAAGCACTTGAATTGGCCGGGAGCGGTAGTCGCAGCCATGCTGCTCGCCGCGCTGGTGTTCTATTTCAGGGGTGCGGAACGGAAACATGGCTAGCGCGATCCGGTCCTGACGGGGTGCCTGTTCACGGTCGCGGCGATGGTCCTGTTCAACTACCTTCAGGGTTTTCACCCGCCGCGCCTGCACATGGCGCTGCTGCCCTTCGCCGTGACTTGCGCGGCCTATCTCCTCGATCGGGCGGACCGGCCGCGGCTGTCGGTAGCATCGCTGTGGGGCTTCGCGGTCTTGGAATTGGCGCTTGGCTTGTCGGCACCGGCCGTCAGCCAGACGTGACGAACAGGGACACGCTTTCGAGGGTCATTCGCGGATCCGGCCCTCAACAAGGGCGGACGATCTTGTCGGATCCGATCTCGAAGCAGGAGGATGCCGCCGCCGTTTTCGAGGCTTCGGGCCTGGGCGCTTGCGGCGCATCGGCCGCCGCCGCTGCGACATCCCCACCGCTCGAGCTCGCGGTCAATTCTCCTTTGTAGAGGCCGAAGACCTTGCGGACATAGGCTCGCGTCTCGTCATAGGGTGGAATTCCGCCGTGTTTCTTGACCGCCTGTTCGCCGGCATTATAGGCGGCCACGGCCAACACCGTATCGCCAGCGAAATAGCCGAGCAGCCAGCGCAAGTACTTCATCCCGCCTTCGATGTTCTGGCGAGGATCAAACGGATCTGCAACGTCGAGTACAGTTACCACCGCCGTCTCGGCGCCGGGACCTGCCATTAGGTTCGAATTGGGGTTGGCAAAAAAAACGCCTTCCGCGCGGCTTGGTGCCGCGGCGATCAAGATGCCCAATAAGCAAGGCATGCCATCCATGATCGAAACATCGCATGAGCATAGCATGCGCATCGAGACCCGGGTGGCCAAATCGGTTGGCGATATTCTGCAGCATCCGACCGCGCGGTTACGCCGGAGTAGCCCTCCCCGGCCCGCCGAAAGAACTTCTACAGCGATTTTGACATTTGCTGCGTCGGAATTGAGGTATGCATCTTGATCGATTTCACAGCGTCATCCCTATTCGGGATGGCGATGACGATTGTTGCCATCATGAGCACGGCGGCTACGGCAATTCCGCGATAGACCGTGCGTTCCATTTCCAACATTTTTTTGCCTCCGTCAGACTTGCCGACGCGCTAATGTGAACCCGAGACATTGAATTTCTGAAAAGCGCGGGCCACCCGAATCGCGGCCTCATCCAACCGGTTGACCGACATCAATGCAGCGCCTTTGGCCCCCGAATAGCGTGCTTTCCGACCTTGTTGGGCGACAGGCCAAGAGGACGATGCAGGGTGCAAGCAGGACAATGCCGAAAGCGTAGCGCGACACAGGTTCGCCGCCATGGGGCCACGCCGTGGTGGGCGGCGCCTGCCGCCTTGCTGGCCGCCCCGACAGAGGCCGCCGCGGTCGAAAGCGCGCTGGCA
This sequence comes from Alphaproteobacteria bacterium, assembly GCA_024244705.1. Taxonomy (NCBI): domain Bacteria; kingdom Pseudomonadati; phylum Pseudomonadota; class Alphaproteobacteria; species Alphaproteobacteria bacterium. The sequence goes on along the minus strand of JAAEOK010000080.1, from coordinate 78,790 downwards.
CGGGAAATTGCCATTTGGGAGCCGGTGTGGCGCGGCCAGATCGTCGATATCACGATCCTGGTCCTTGCTCTCGGCGTATTGACACTGATCTTTTTCTGCCAGGACTGGCTCGCCCGGCGGCCCCATTGGACCGCGCGCATTCGCATGGGATTCCTCGCCTTCACCGTCGCCTGGCTTGGCTTCTATGCCGGCGCCCAGCTCTCGGTCGCCCACGTTCTTTCGTTCATCGATGCGATACTGACCGATTTCCGGTGGGAGCTTTTCCTCGCCGAGCCACTGATCTTTGTCCTGTGGCTGTCGGTCGCGGCGTCTCTTCTGTTCTGGGGCCGGGGGGCGTTCTGTGGCTGGCTGTGTCCGTTCGGCGCCCTGCAGGAGCTGCTCAACAAGGTCGCCAAACTGGCCCGTGTTCCTCAGCTGGCATTGCCCTGGGGTCTCCACGAGCGCCTGTGGCCGGTCAAGTACGTCGTATTTCTCGGCCTGTTCGGGCTTTCCCTCGGTTCGTTGGACCTAGCGTTGCAATATGTCTACGTCGAGCCCTTCGCCGCCGTCTTCCCGCTCGCTTTCGACCGCGCCTGGCCCGCCGTCGCCTATGCCGGCGTGCTTTTGTTTGCCGGGCTGTTCATCGAGCGGTTCTTCTGCCGCTACCTCTGTCCCCTCGGCGCGGCATTGGCGATCCCGGGGCGAATTCGTATGTTCGAATGGTTGCGGCGTTATAAGGAATGCGGTTCGTCGTGCGACCTCTGCGCACGCGAATGCATGGTCGGCGCGATCCACCCCGACGGCAGTATCAACCCCAACGAATGCCTCTACTGCCTGCATTGCCAGCAGGTCTACTACGACGATCACAAATGCCCGGTGCGGATCGAAAAACGGCTCAGAATCGAGCGTCGCCTCGCCCGCCAGTCGAAAAGCGCGTCCTCCCGTGCCGGTGCCGAGGTCGCCTCGTCCGTTGATCAAGATCAATGAAGGACCGCGGGCAGGCAGAGATAGTCGGCCGGTGATCGATATAAAGCATTCCCCGCCGCACGCACGCCGCCGGGACCCATGCGCCGGGCCGATCAGTCGTCGGCGGGCGATCACCATCGCCGGCTGCGCCGCCGCGGCCTCGCTTGCCGGCTTCGGAACCTGGCCGACGCAAGCGGCGTCCCTGGTCCGCTGGCGTGGCGTCGTTATCGGCGCCGACGCGACGCTCGTGATCGCGCACCATTCCACCGAGAGGGCGCGGGCACTGATCGCGCGGTGCCTCGACGAGATCCGGCGACTCGAATCCTTGTTCAGTCTCTATGCGCCGGACTCGACGCTGGTACGGCTCAACCGCGATGGCCGCGTGGGCCGGCCACCTCTCGACTTTTACCGCCTGCTTGCCGATTGCCGGCGGTTTCACCGCGCCACAGGTGGTGCCTTCGATCCCTCGATACAGCCCGTGTGGCGCCTCTACGCCGACCACTTTGCCTCCGCCGACGATGCGGAGGGACCGGCGGCGGGCGAAGTCGCTGCTGCCCGCGCCCGCGTGGGCTTTACCGCCGTCGACATCACGCCCGACGTCGTAGCGTTCCGGCGGCCATCGATGGCGTTGACGCTCAACGGCATCGCCCAGGGCTACATCACCGACCGGGTTACCGACATGCTGCGCGATAGCGGGGTCAGCGACACGCTCGTCTCGTTGGGCGAGACCCGGGGCCTCGGCCGTCATCCGGACGGGCGTTCTTGGCGGGTCGGTCTGTCGACGGGCCGGGACAACGATCCATCGCCGCCGACGATCGAACTGTCGGATGGCGCGGTCGCGACGTCGGCCGGCAGCGGGACCTTGTTCGAGCCGAGCGGCAGGTTCCATCACCTGCTCGACCCCGAAACCGGCGCGGCATCGCATGCGTGCCGCAGTGTATCGGTCGTCGCCGCGCGCGCAACCACCGCCGATGCGGTGTCGACGGCGCTCGCCGTTCTACCGCCGGAGCGGGCCGAGAGCGTCCTGCATACCGCCGGCGCGGTTCGCGCCTTCATAACTCTGCAGACCGGAATCCGGCGCGAAGTCGCCGCAGCGCCGGCCTGAGCGAAGAGAGGATACCATGGCCGAGACGCTGCGCATGCTGCGCGAGGAGCACGCCAACCTGTGGCAATTGCTGAACCTGATCGACGCCCAGCTCGATGCCTTCGACCGAAACGAATCCGTGGATTACGAACTGCTCCACCTCGTCCTTCAATATTGCCAGAGCTTCCCCGATCGCTTCCACCATCCGAAGGAAGACCTCATCCTCGAGCGCCTGCGGGAACGCGCGCCGGCGGTCGCAGCATCCTTCGAGACGCTCGAGAACGAGCACAAATTGCTGGCCGAGGAAACGAACCGCTTCGCCGACCGTGTCGAACAGGTAGTCCAGGATTCCCAGGTTCCGAGGACGCAGCTCACCGAGCTCGGCCGGGCCTTTGTCACATCCTATCGCCGGCACATGAAGTTCGAGGAGGATGTCTTCTTCCCGGCGGCGGAAAAGCACCTCGAAGACGGCGACTGGACACGGGTCGATGCCCACCTCCACGAACCCGCCGACCCGCTCTTCGGTGACCAGGCGGTCGAAACCTATCGCCGCCTTCGCGATATTATTTCCGCCTAACGCCCCGCCAATCCGATCTATTCTGCCGTCCTTGATCGGAACCCCTGTTTCCGCCGATACTTCGCCGGCAAGTCGGCGCGTGGCGCGCCGCCAAGGGGTCCGCGGAGGGCTATGGTGTCGGATAACACGGCGGCCAGTTTTCTCGGCAAAACGGGCATGGCCCAGGCCGATTTCGATCGCGTGGCGCGGACGCCCCTATTTGTGCGCCTTCCCGCCGAGAGGCTGCAGACCTTGCTCACGGAGGCATTGGTGAAGCCCTACCGACGCGGTGAGATCCTGTTCTTTCAGGATGAGCCGGCGGACCGTTTTTTCTTCGTCCTCGACGGGTGGGTCAAGATCTTCCGCCTTACCTCGCACGGCGAAGAAAGCGTGATCAACGTGTTCACCCGAGGCGACTCGTTCGCCGAGGCGGCGATCTTCGAGTTGGGCACGTTTCCGGTCACCGCCCAGGCGGCGGAGGATTCGCGGGTGCTGGCCATAATGGCAACCCCCTTTCTGCGAAAACTGAGCAGCGAGCCCGAGCTCTGCCTCAACATCATGGCGTCGATGTCCCGCCACCTGCGCAGCCTGGTCAGTCAACTCGAGCAGCTGACGACCAAGTCGTCGGTGCAGCGGCTCGCCGAGTTCCTCGTCCACATGGCGCCCTATGGCAGCGGTGCGGCGGAGATCCGACTGCCGGTCGACAAGTCGCTCATCGCCGGGCGGCTGGGCATGCAACCGGAAACCCTGTCCCGATCGTTGTCAAAGCTGCGCAGCGTGGGCGTCGATACACGCCAGGATCGGGTCCGCATCGACGACGTCGCGACGTTGCGTGATTTCTCGCAGAACTAGGGCGGATACCCACAAATCACGCGCACCAAGCGACGCAACATGCGGACATCGACATTTATTGCCCTCTGATCATCCGCCAAGCTGACGCGTGCTGCTAGCCGGCGGGCAAGCCCTCGCTGACCGGGCCGTGGCGCAGTGGCGCGCCGTCGCGGGTGAAGCCCCGATAGCGGGGTAGATTGTCGGCGACGTCGAACCACGGGATGCGCTCAGGTTCGAAGGCGTGGGCGGTCGGCACCAGAACATCCGGATTGTCGAATGTGCTGATGTGAAATTCGAGGATCCGGCCCCGGTCGTCGCTGTCGCCCTCCCAGGTCAGCGGCGTCCCGCACCTGCCGCAAAATGCGCGGCCGATGCCCGCCGATGATTCGTAAATCTTGCGCTCGTCGCCGCTGAATACGACCTGATCCGCCGTGAACCCCGCCAGCGTCACCACCGCCGCCCCGTTGTGCTTGCGGCAGCTGTGGCAATGGCAGTGGATGACGCCGAACGATTGGCCCGTCGTCTCATAACGCACCGCCCCGCACATGCAGCCACCGGTCATTTTCACGTCGTCACTCATGATCCCCTCCATTTGTGCCGTGGGGCGCGATTGGGCGGCATCGTCGCATCCGGGTGCCGCCACGTCGAGGGCCAGAGCGTCCAAACGCGGCAGGATCGGGTCGGCATCGACGATGTCGCGAAGTTACGGGATATTTCGGAGAATTTGGCCGCGCGGAATCGCGTGCGCCAATATGTCGCCCGCTGTTCGCTTTGCGGGCCATGGGTTTCGATGATAGGGTAGATCGTCAAGGGTTGTTCGTTGCCCGGGTTGCCGGCGCTCCCCGTTCTGTTTTGGAAACGGAACGAGGGTTTAGTATGGCTCGCCGATCGACACATCGAAATCTTTCAAGTATCGGAATCGGTGACGTTCGCCATTGCTTGGTCGTGCTTGCCACGGCGCCGCTCGTTGTCGGGCTCGTTATCGTGCTCCACATCGAAGCCGCCCATGCCGGCCAGATCTACGGTCAGATCACCAATGACGGCCGCACCGTCGGACCCGGTATCCCGATCGTCATCGATTGCGCGCTGAACAACCGCGATGAACAAGTAACGGACATGTTCGGTTCTTACCGTGCTTATCTGCCGCGCACCGGCGATTGCAACGTCACCGTCACCTACGGTGGGAGTCCAATTACACTTTCGCGAGGTGCCCGGTCCTATGATGAACCCGTCCGCTATGATTTCGACATCGTCGGCACGGCCCCGAACTACTCTCTGAGGCGCCGGTAGATCCGATGGCGGAACCAAAGGATTTCTGGGACAAGCTCGACATTTTGCTGCGACCCTTGGGTGCCGTTCTCGCCGGCGCGGTTATCGTATGGCTTGGGTTTATCAGCCGCGATTATCTCGAGGACCGGCAGCGGATCGAGGCCAAGCAGCTCGAAGATCGACAGCGGATTGAGGCAAAGCAGCTCGAAGAGCGGCAGCGCGTCGAGGCCAACCAGCGGCTTCTCGCCGATCTGATCAGCAACCGGGAGAAATCCGAAAGCGCACTGCGCAAGGACATGTTCGCCGAGATCATCAAGACCTTTCTGACCCCGGCATCGGACGAGAGCCGCGATGTACTCAACATCGAGATCCTTGCCTACAATTTTCATGAGGTGCTCGATCTCGGTCCGCTGTTCAAGGCGGTGTACAGCAACATACGGAAGAAGCAGGCGAAGGCTGATGTCGGCAGTGAGAGGTGGGAGGAGTACCGAACCTACCTCAAGCGTCTCGAACAGGTCGCGGGCGAAGTCATTCGGAAGCAGACGACCGCTCTCGAGCGCGACGATAACTTGGCCACGGGAATCGTGCGCTTCGAAGAGGTCGCCGCGTCTCCTAAAGGAAGCAAAGTGGTGATCGAGCAGCGGATCCTGGCGGGTCGTGGTTTCCAGCTCGAAGTCCTCGACGTCTACGAGGAGCGAAAGGAACTCGACGTAAAACTCAGTATCTGGTCGCCCACCGACGACGATAGCTGGATTGCAAGCTACGGCATATTCCGGGTCGGCTTCTTCGACTTTCCGATGATCGACAATACGCGCCTCTCCGGAGGCATGCGATGTGCGGTGGTTCTGACCAAGTTCAAGGAAGAACAAGGTAGCGCTGAGCTTGCGCTGATCTATTTTCATGAATCCCGCGCTAGCCTCAAGGAGAAGCCTTATTACGAAGAGGTCATCAAGAATCTGCTCGATACCAGCCGAATTGGCGTGACGGCGGTGGACGAAGAGTGAGGCGGTAATCGTGCGAACCGCAAGCAAACCCGCCCCGGCCTTCGGATTGCGCCGATTGATGTGGAGCCTGGCAGTGACGCTGCCACTTCTCATCGGTGGGCCCAACACCGCATGGGCCGACGACGAATCGCAAGACGAGAACGGCGATACGCCCGCCACTGAGGAGACTAGTCCAGCGGATTCCGAGAGCGAGGACACGGCAACCGAGGACAATGACGAGCCTAATCCGGAGGAGAATGTCGAGCCCGACCCGGAGCACGTCGAGACAGCCACCACGGAAAGAATCACCATCCTCGTCATCGGCGATGGCGGTGATGGATCGGACGCCGCCCCGGTCGAGGGAGTCGCTGTGACGCTGACCCGCCGCGCCGGGACCGATGATCGAAAACTCAGCGAGATTACGCGCGGCAACGGCGAAGCGGTTTTCAAGGACGTCGAATACGGCACCGTCGTCATTCGCGCCCACAAGACCGGCTACAAGACGGGCGGCGATACACTCGACCTGGACGAACCGGAAGAGAGCGTAACCATAATCATCGAGCCGGCGCCGCCGCCGGAGGGATAATTTCGCAATCCGGCGCACCGCCCGATGAGATATCGGATTTGATCGAAATCAACGCGCGCCGTGGCGCGGCGATTAGACTCGGGCCATGCTCGAACGTCAGCGCCAATACCTGGACCGGCAGGTCCCCCGCTACACCAGCTATCCGACCGCGCCGCACTTCAACGACCGCGTGGACGGCGCCACCTATGAGTCGTGGCTTTACCAAACGCCGACCACGGCATCGCTGTCGCTGTACCTCCATGTGCCGTTCTGTGCCGAGATGTGCTGGTATTGCGGTTGCCACACCAAGATCGCGCGGCGCTATGCCCCGATCGCGGATTATGCGACGACGCTCGGCGACGAGATCGATCTCGTCGCGTCCCGGCTGCCGGCTCGGATGGAGGTGGTATCGGTCCATTGGGGCGGCGGCACTCCGACCATGTTGTCGGAACGGGACTTCGCCGCCCTCATCGCGCGCATCGGTAAAGGGTTCGCGCTTGGTAGCACCACCGAGATCGCCGTCGAGGTCGACCCGCGCACCTTGACCGTGGATATGGCGCGTGCGCTCGGCACGGCAGGTGTCACCCGGGCCAGTCTCGGTGTCCAGGATTTCAACGACGAGGTACAGCGCGCGATCAACCGGGTTCAACCCTTCGCCGTGACCGCCGAAGCGGTCGAGAACCTGCGCCGCAACGGTGTCGGGCGGATCAATTTCGACCTCATGTACGGACTTCCCCGGCAAGACGTCGACGGCGTAATCCGTACCGTCGACAGGGCGGTAGAACTGGCGCCCGACCGCATCGCGCTCTTCGGTTATGCCCATGTCCCATGGATGAAGCGGCATCAGCGCCTGATCGACACGGCGGCGCTGGCGGACGGCCCGGGCCGGTTGGCGCAGCTCGACGCGGCGACGCGACGCCTCGCCACGCACGGCTATCGCCGGGTCGGCCTCGATCATTTCGCGCGCGCCGGCGACAGCATGAGCGAGGCGCTCGCCGACGGCCGCCTGAAGCGGAATTTCCAAGGCTATACCGTCGACCCGGCAAGCGTTTTCCTGGGTTTCGGGGCATCGGCGATCGGCAGCCTGGCCCAGGGTTACGTACAGAACGCGGTGCCGATCAAGACCTATCGCGATGCGGTCGCCGACGGCCGCCTGCCGGTGGCCGGCGGAATTGCCATCGACGCCGACGATCGTCTGCGCCGCGAGGTCATCGAAAGATTGATGTGCGATTCGGCCGTCGACCTCGACGAATCGATTCGCCTTCACAGCGTCGAAAGTTCGTATTTCGATGCCGAACTCGAAACCCTGCAAGAGTTCGCGCGCGATGGGCTGGTGCACATGGATGGCCGCCGTATTGCCCTCACCGAGGCGGGGCGTCCATTCGTCCGCAACGTCGCCGCGGTCTTCGATCGTTATCTGGAAAGCGGCCGCGGCCGCCATTCGCGCGCGGTCTAGCGCGAGAGCGCTATCCGGGCCGCCCATCGATTCGGGGGCGCATCATGATCGGGATCGCCCAAACCGCAAACAAAGCGAACGCAATCGCCCACAGGGCGCCGGCCACGGCGATGTCCTCGAGGTACAGGTGCGGGACCACCATCGGCCCGAACACGCGCACGACGGCGGCGGCGTGAAGCAGGACATAGGCCGCCACGACCGGCACGGCGGCGGCGATCGGGCGGCCGGTATGGCCGAGGGTGGCGCGCGACATGACCGCCAGCATCAGTCCGCCCATGCCGCCGATGGTCAGTGCATGGAGCGGTGCGTCGGGCGCGATCGGGGCGCCGAACGCGACGGCGGCGATCAGCGCGAATCCGATCACCAACCAAGCATACCCGGCATGCAAGGCCCACAGGATCGGCTCGCCTAACGTTGCCATGCCCTGCCAGCGAGACATCCGGGCAGCGTGCAAGACCGCCAAGGCCGCGAACAATGTGCCGGCAACAACGCCGGCGACGCCGGCCAGGCCGAGACCGAGCACGGCCACGGTGGCCAATATGACCGCTTTGTCCAATGCGGCGGCGGGGACAATCGGGTCGGATTCGTCACGGCGTTTCAAATAGTTCGCCGTGAAGCTCGGGATCACCCGGCCGCCCATGACGGTGATCAGGACGACGACCGCGTAGATGCCAAGGCGCAGGCACCACGATGGATCGACTGCCGACACCCCGAGAACGCCGGCCCACAGCAACACGTCGCCCAACCACAGCACGATGACGATCGGCGCGAAGACGAGCTGCCGGCGCAGGCCCTTGGCGACCAGGGGGACAAAGATGGCGACCAGGAGACCGGGCAAGAATGCCAGATCGACGACGGCGACCAGCCAGGCGGGCACGATCGCGGTGCCCCAAACGGCCGCGCGCCCGGCAATCCAGATGCCGAACAGGACCGCCAGCGGCATGCCGCGCAACGGGGTACCCGCGGTCCAATTGGGCGCCGCGGTGAGGAAAAAGCCGCCGATCGCCGCGACACCAAAGCCGTAGAGCATTTCATGTCCGTGCCACACCGACGGCGCCAACAGAGGCGGTACCGACAGGCCGGCGGCCAGCACGAGGACCCAATAGACCACGGCCAGCGCGGCATAGGCCGGCGCCGCCAAAAAGAAGAGGCGAAAGCCGTGGGACAAGAATATGGGCACGGAACGGGGGCTCACGAGCGAACGCACCGGAAACGACCATTGCATGACGACAATGTGGTCCGGTTTCCGACTGGCACCCTTGATTGCCGTCAACCGGTGCCGCCGACAATGCGACGGCCGGCCCTATTGGGCGGCCGTCCGGTCGGCCTCGGGACGTCGCTGGCGGGCGACGATCTTCAGCATCGTCGAAATGGTGATCGAGCGCAGCGTGGCTTCGGCGATCTCATCGATTTCGTCGAGTACGATTCCAAGCGCGGCACCGACCGCTGTCTCATATCCGGCCTGTCCCGCCGGCTCGTCGCCGCGCACCGGCTCGAACAGGCCGATGATATCGATCAACGTCGTCCGCTTCGGGTTGCCGCAGAATTGATAGCCGCCGCCGGCGCCGCGCACCGACCTGACCAGACCGGCACGGCCCAGCGTATGCAGCACCTTGGACAGGTGGTGGGTCGAGATGCCGTAAGTCTCGCCGATCTCGGTCGCCGATAGCTGCCGGCCCGGCTCGGCGGCGAGTTCGAGGACCGCATAGACGGCGAGCCGGCTGGAAATCTGCAGCTTCATCGCGCGATCTCCCCTGTGCGGAATACGGCAACGAATTCCTCGTCGAGGGGTTTCTCGAGCTGGATATAAGGACCGGCCATCATCCCGTGGCTGCGAAAAAACGACATCAGCAGATGATTGTCCCGCGAAAGCATGGTCCGGATCTTGTCGACGCCGATGGCGCGAAAACGTTCCGATATGGCATCGAAGAGGTCGCTGCCAATGCCCTCGAGGCGAAGGCCCGGCGCCACCGAAACCGCGAACACCCACCCGCACGGCGCCGAGCCGAATTCCCAGGCACGAACCTCGCCGATAATGAATCCAACGACGTCACCGGACCCGGTTTCGGCGACCAGCACGTAGCGGCCCCGCTGACGGGTGCCGAGATAGCGTTCGAAGAGATTGTGCCAATATCCCGTTTTCGCGACGCCGGTCACCTGCGCATCGAGCCGGATGACGGCGGTCACGTCGGCGGCGACCCCGTCCCGGATGCGATGGGCGGCCGTTCGCTGCGGCGGTTTAGACGCCATGGTCATTGATCGCGGGCAAAATCCCGGTCCTGCTGGGGCGCGGATTGATCAAGATCAAAGACCCGATTCCTCCGTTTGAAACATACTGGTGACGGTCGCGTTGAAGAGTCTACACCGAAATCGGTATTGAAGTGCGGAAATATGGGTTTAGCGGACGCGACACGGCAGGGAACTGGAAATCCGTTCGATTTGAATGAGAGGCACAAAATGAAAGCGTCACTGGTAGCGGGCATATCGAAAACAGAACGCATCACGGTGGACCGCGATCGCACGGTCGGATTCATCGGCGACGACGACCGCGTCTATTCCACTCCCGCGCTCGTCAATGACATCGAAGCGCTTTGTCGCGACCTGCTGCTCGACCACCTCGATTCCGGCGAAGACTCGGTCGGCACGCGGGTCGAGATCGACCACATCGCGGCGACGCCCGAGGGCATGTGGGTCGACATTACGGCCGTCCTGGAGAAAATCGACGGCCGTGGATGCGTTCTCGTTGTCGCGGCCCATGATGCCGTCGAGCCGGTCGCGAACTGCCGCCATCATCGCTTCATCATCGACCTCGAGAAGACCAAGCAACGGCTTGCGGCAAAAGCCGCCAAGGCCCGCGCCGCATGACCGTCGCCGACCGATCGGTGACCAAGGTTCCGACCTGGTGCTACCAATGCGTGGCCGGTCCTGACCTGCTGACCGTGACCGTCGAAGACGGCGTCGCCACCGAGGTCGAGCCGAATTTCGGCGCCGCCGACATGCATCCCGGCGGCGGCAAGGTCTGCGTCAAGGCCTATGGCCTGATTCAGAAGACCTACAACCCGCACCGGATCCTCACCCCGATGCGGCGCACCAATCCGAAGAAGGGGCGCCACGAAGATCCCGGCTTCGTTCCCATCAGCTGGGACGAGGCACTTGACGACATCGCCACGCGGCTTCTCGACATCCGCCAACGCGGACTGCTCGACGAGTCCGGCTATCCACGGGTGGCGGCAAGCTTCGGCGGTGGCGGCACGCCGCAATCCTACATGGGCACGCTACCGGCCTTCCTGGCCGCCTGGGGGCCGATCGATTTCGGCATCGGCAGCGGCCAGGGCGTGAAGTGCTATCATTCGGAGCATCTCTATGGCGAGCTGTGGCACCGCGCCTTTGTCGTCACCCCCGACACGCCCCGCACCCGTTACCTCGTCTCTTTCGGCAGCAATATCGAGGCGTCGGGCGGGGTCGCCGGCGTCTGGCGCCACGCCGAAGCACGCGAGCGCGGTCTCAAGCGCGTTCAGGTCGAGCCCCATTTGTCGGTGACCGGCGCCTGTTCCGCCGAGTGGGTGCCGATCCGGCCCAAGACCGACGCCGCCTTCATGTTCGCCATGATCCACGTGCTGTTGCACGAAGCCGATCGCACGCGTCTCGACCTCGACTTCCTCGCGGTGCGTACCGCCGCGCCCTATTTGGTCGGGCCCAACGGCTATTACCTCCGGGACCCCGACAGCAAGAAGCCGCTGGTCTGGGATACCGAAACCGAGAGCGCCAGGCCGTTCGACGATACCGCGGCCCAACCCGCGCTCTCCGGGCACTATCAGGTCGACGCCATCGAGGTCGGGCCCGACGAGGCGATATGGCGACACGACGCGGCGATCGCCCGGCCCGCCTTCGACATTCTCGCCGAGCATGCCGCGCCCTGGACACCCGAGTGGGCAGCCGCGATCTGCGACGTGTCGGCGGCATCGGTTCGCCGCGTCGCCGCCGACTATCTCGACAATGCCTGTGTCGGCGAAACCATCGAAATCGACGGCCACGAGCTCCCCTTCCGGCCGGTGGCGATCACCCTCGGCAAGACGGTCAACAACGGCTGGGGCGGCTACGAATGCTGCTGGGCACGGACGCTGCTCGCGTGCATGGTCGGCGCGCTCGAGGTTCCGGGTGGCACCCTCGGTACCACAATCCGCCTCAACCGCCCGATGAGCGATCGTCTCGAGAGCGTTCGCTCCGGCGCCGACGGGTTCATGGACTTTCCGTTCAATCCGACCGACCGCGATCACTGGCAGGGGCGGCCCAACGTGCGCAACGCCTATCGCACGCTGGTCCCGCTGGCCGCCAACTCGCCATGGAGCCAGGCCCTCGGCCCCACCCATCTGGCGTGGATGTTCCTCGACGACCCGCCGGAAAACCTGCCGCCGGCGACCTATCCCGAACTGTGGTTCGTCTATCGCACCAATCCGGCGATCTCGAACTGGGACGGACCGGGTCTCGTCGACAAGATGGCGCGGTTCCCGTTCGTCGTCGCCTTCGCCTATACCGACGATGAAACCAACCACATGGCGGACATCCTGCTGCCCGAGCGGACCGACCTCGAAAGCGACCAACTGATCCGCATCGGGGCGACCAAATACGTCGAACAGTTTTGGGACTGCCAAGGCTACGCCCTCCGCCAGGCCGCGGTCGCGGGACGCGGCGACACCCGCGACATGACCGACATCGCGACCGAGCTCGCCCGGCGCACCGGTCTGCTCGCCGACTACAACGCCGCCATCAACAAGGGCACGGCGGGCGTCGCGCTGTCCGGCGACGGCTACGATTACAGTCTCGATCCGGACACCGCCTACCCGGCCGAGACGATCTGGGACCGCTCTTGCCTTGCGGCCAGCGCGGAACTCGGCGGTGGTGACGGTGAGGGCCTCGATTGGTTCCGCGAACATGGCTATCGGGTGGTGCCGTTTTCCGAGCTCAATTGGTACCTCTATCCCTCCATGGTCGAAAAAGGGCTGCGCTTCGAACTGCCCTACCAGGAACGTTTGCTGCGCATCGGCCGCGAACTCGCCAACCGACTCCACGATCACGGCATCGAGTGGTGGGATGCGCAGTTGGACGAATACAGCGCGCTGCCGGCTTGGAAGGATTTCCCCGGGCTCTGGATGAAGGAGGCCGGCGACGCGGACGGTGATGTCGCGGACTATCCGTTCTGGCTGCTGACGGCGCGCAGCATGCAATACGCGTGGGGCGGCAACGCCGGCATTCAGCTGATGAACGAGGTCGCGGGCAACGTCGCCGGCCACGGCGGCGTGGTGATCAATGCCGGACGGGCGGCCGAACTCGGCATCGCCGACGACGACATGGTCGAGGTCCGTTCGGCGCTACGGGCGACGCGGGGCCGGGCGATCCTGCGCCAGGGCATCCGTCCCGATACGCTGCTCATGATCGGTCAGTTCGACCACTGGAAAACGCCCTTCGCCAAGGACCTTGCCACACCGAGCCTGAATACCGTCGCCCCGATGTCGATGGGGCTGACCGATGCAACCGGATCCGGTGCCGATCTGGTCCGGGTGGCGGTCGAACCATTGGGAACACGGCGTTGACCCGATATGTCATGGTCGCGGACCTGCGCCGCTGCGTCGGCTGCCAGACTTGCACGGCGGCGTGCAAGCACGCCAATGCGACGCTGCCCGGGGTGCAATGGCGTCGGGTGCTGGACATCGAGGTCGGCGAATACCCCGACGTTCATCGCGTCTTCGTGCCGACCGGCTGCCAGCACTGCGCCAATCCGCCGTGCATGGACGTGTGCCCGTCGACGGCGACGCGGCAGCGCGACGACGGCATCGTCACCATCGATTACGACATCTGTATCGGCTGCGCCTATTGTGCCGTCGCCTGCCCCTATGACGCGCGCTTCAAGGTCACCGATACCGCTTTCGCCTACGGCGAAGACGCAATGGCGCACGAAGAGAAGCGCCACGATCCGCGGCGCCTCGGCGTTTCCACCAAATGCACGTTTTGCGCCGACAAGGTCGACGCCGGATGCGCCCAGGGATTGACGCCGGGCGTCGATCCCGACGCGACCCCGGCCTGCGTCAATTCGTGTATCGCCAAGGCGCTCCATTTCGGCGACATCGACGACCCCGACAGCAACGTCTCGCAAGTGTTGGAGGAGAATGCCCATTTCCGCATGCACGAGGAACTCGGCACCGAGCCAGGATTCTACTACCTGTGGGATCGCAAATGACCGCCGTCGGGCCTCGGCTCCAGACCGCCTGGGATTGGCGCGCCGCCGGTAATTTCATCGGTGGTGGCAGCGGTGCGGGTCTGTTGTGCGCCGCGGCGATCGGCGCGGTTGGCGGCGGTGATCCGCGGCTCTCGACGACAATGGCCCTGATTCTCATCGCCGCCGGTTTGGGATTGGTGTGGCTCGAGATCAGCCGCCCGTTCCGTTTCCTCAACGTCTACCGCCAACCGGCCCGGTCGTGGATGACGCGGGAGGCCTACGCCGCCCTGCCGGTGTTCGCCGCCGGCGCCACGGCCGTGTGGTTCGCCGACCCGACGCTGACGGTGATCGCCGCCGGCTTCGGCCTGATCTTTCTCTACTGCCAGGCGCGCATCCTCCAGGCGGCCAAGGGGATTCCAACGTGGCGCGAGCCCGCCCTGCTGCCGCTCGTCATCGTCACCGGATTGACCGAAGGAACTGGCTTGTTCGTTCTAATCGCCGCGATCGGCGCGTCGCTTCCGCAATGGGCACCCATGCTGCTGGCGCTCTGGCTCGCTGCTCGCATCGCCTCGGGCTCGATCTACCATCGACGCTTGACCGACGTCGGCTGCCCAGTCCGCGCACTCGATGAGCTCGAACGCTGGAAGACGGCCTTCCTGGTCCTCGGCCACATGCTTCCGTTCGCCTTGCTCGCGCTCGGCTGGCTCGCTCCGCCAACGATGGGGGTCGCCGCCGCGCTCGCCGCGGTCTGCGCCGTCGCGTCCGGCTGGGCGCTCAAATTCGTCATCGTCACACGGACCGCCCACACCCAGGGCTTCGCGCTCCTGCACCGGCCGGCTCGCGGACCCGTCGGCAGCGGCGGCGGACATGTCAAGCCGGGCTGGTACTAGGCCGAGAACACCGGCCGATCGATTAATAGGGAAGGAGACACAGGATGACAGCAAACGACGAAGCGGGAGATGGCGTGGGCGAGGTCCGGCCATTGACCATCGATGATTTTCAGGCGGTCGTCGCCATCGACAGCAAATTGTCGGGAAGCTGGCGCCAGGCCTTCTTTTCGAAGCGCCTCGCGGCAGCCTTGGAGAAGCCGAAGGATTTCATCTATGTCGGCGTCGACCGGGATGGTGCGCTGGCCGGATTTGCCTTCGCGCACCTTCTCGAAGGGGAGTTCGGCGGCACCGGGACCGTCGCCGTGCTGGATGCCATCGGCGTCGATCCCGATCGCCAGGGCGCGGGTATCGGCCACCGTCTGATGGACGGCCTGATCGCGGTCATGAAGCATAAGGGCGTGCGCGAGATGCAAACCCAGGTCGATTGGCGCGACCACGATCTCATGCGGTTCTGCGAGGCCAGCGGGTTCGTCCGTGCGCCGCGGCTCGTCCTCGAACGCGATACCGGCTCGCCCTTTCTGCAGTAGCCGTCCGTGAATCACACAGCTCGGAGGAAACAGACCATGGCCCAACAGGAACCCGACGTCGTTGAGCTCGATTTCAGCGCCTCGTCGAGCGACGATTTCGAGGCACTCTCTCATGACACCGTGCCGGTGCGCAGCCTGGTCCCCGGCGACCTCGACGCGCTGGTCCGGATCGACCACAAGATCACCGGCCGCGACCGTCGCCCCTATTACATTCGAAAGCTCGCCGAGACCCTCGACGAATCCGGTATCCGCCTGTCGCTCGTCGCCGAAATCGACGACCACCCGGTCGGCTTCGTCATGGCCAATGTCGACTATGGCGAGTTTGGCGTGACCCAGCGCGAGGCCGTGATTCACACCATCGGCGTCGATCCCGATTACGCGCATCGCCATGTCGGCACCGCCCTGCTGTCGCAGTTGCTGGCCAATCTGGCCACCCTCCGCGTCGACACGGTGATGACCGAGGTCGACTGGAACGGCCGCGAAACGAGCGGGCTGCTCGCTTTCCTCCGTCATTGCGGCTTCGTCCCCTCGCCCCGAATCTCGCTGTCGCGGGAAGTCTCGTGACCGCGGTGTAGGTCCGCATCGGATACGGCGCTCGCCGAAATCGAATCGACCGCCTCGCATGAGCCGCCGGGGCCGCGGAGGCGGTGGCCAAAGAGTAGATTTTGCGCCACAACTACGGTCGACCAACGACGCGCCCGGGCGATGCGACTCTTTATCGACAGTGCGGAATCCGACCGGTGGCGGCGCGCCCACGCCAAGGGGTGGCTGTTCGGCGCGACGACCAACCCGGTGATCCTCCAGCGCGCGGGGGTACCGGTGGAGGCGGCAACCTATGCGGCCCTCGTCGAGGATGCCAAATCGCTCGGGCTCACCGAGCTACATATACAAGCGACCGGAAGCTCGGTCGACGCGCTCTATCGAAGCGGTCTCGCCATCGCCGCCTTGTGGGAGCGGGTGGTCGTCAAGGTGCCGATGACCGAGGCGGGACTGGCGGCGGCGGCCCGGCTCATGTGCGACGGCGTCAGGGTCACGCTCACCGCGGCCTACTCGGCACAGCAGGTCGTTGCCGCCTGCGCCGCGAACGCGGCTTACGTCGCGGCCTATTTCGGCCGCCTGGCGGAAGCCGGGAACGACGCCGAAGCGGTCTTCGAGCGCATGGTGCGCATTCGCGCGGCGAGCGGCTGCGGCACCCGTATCCTGGTGGCGAGCCTGAGATCGCTCGATCAATTGGAGATGCTCGCCGCCATGGGTCACGACACGTTTACACTGACCCCCGACCTCGCCGACCGGCTCGGCACGGACCCATTCACCGATGTCGCGGCCGACGACTTCGAGGCCGCACGGCGGGACTAGAGCCTTATCGCTATTTCGGAAAGACACCGCAGGCGACACGCGCGCCGCCGCCTTGGGCCTCGCTGGCGCCGTGGATCATGATCGACCGTCCGGCCAGCTCCGCCGCATGCAGGTGAGGATTCATGACCGGCTGCGTTGCGCTGCCATCGTCCGCAACGACCAATTCAGGCAGGTCACCTTTTGGTTTACCGTGACTGTCGCCGCCATGTGAACCATGGCCGTAATGGCCGCCGGCCATGAGGCCCGCGATCATTTTTCCGTCCTTCTCGCCGGGCCTGCAGTCCCCATTCTGATGGATGTGAAATGCGTGAAGCCCGGGCGACAGGCCGACTAGGTCGGGCATCACCATGACGCCGTGACCCCCATCCGCGACCGTAATCGTACCGATCGCCGGACCAATACCCTGTGCGGCTATGAGATGGATGGTCGCGGTGATCGAGCCACTGTCCGCCATCTGATGCGCGCCGTCACCTTCCATCGACGCCTGCATAACACTGCCGAATTGCACTTTTTCGATCGGCCGGTCGTACGCAGGATCGCCGACCACATCAGCCGTCACTCTTTCGCCCGCGCCCGCCCCGGACGACGACAGCACAACAGCAAGTGTTAGGATTACGCTTCCAAATTTTGGCACGGCTCGACCCCCATTTGTGATTCTGCGCATTGCTAAAACGGCGAAGAGTAATTTGGCCTCGCGCTGTCCCTTCTGCCGCTGCCAAAGGTAACGCGTATCGAGAACCTTACTGTTCATATAGCCCGATTTTGACCTGCTCAATCAATACGGTGTGGGGGACCAATCGGTGAGGCAAAGGCCTGAATCAGGTGATCAGGCCGACGAAACCGGTCACTGGCGCGCTTGGCCCGGCTCCGCAGTCGTCGACAGCGCGTTCGCGATCGTCCGCAGCACGGCGGCGCAGGCCTCGCCGTCGGCGGGATCGATGCCGTAGGGGCGGAGCGCCAAGGTGACGTCTTCGGTCATCAGGGAAACATCCTGCCACTGGTCCGATTTTCTCGCCATTCCACCGCCTCCTCCCGCCCGACTCGTCTCAAGAGTGGATCTGATCGTACTTCTCCTGCAACTGCTCCGGGGTCTCTTCCCAATCGGGATCGGGGATGATGCAGGCCTCGGGACAGACGAGGACGCATTGCGGCTCGTCCTCGGCGCCGACGCATTCGGTGCAGCGGAAGGCGTCGATGATATAGATCGGTTCCGCCGCCTTGATCGCCTCGCTCGGGCAGACCGGCTCGCAGGCGTCGCAGGCGGTGCAAGTTTCGATGATCTTGAGGGCCATGACCAGTCTCCTTTCGCTTTCTCCTAGAGCAAGATCGTTTCAGGCCGATCCGAACTGAAAGGTGAATCTTGCTCTAATTCCTAATTCTAGGGCGTGATTCACGGCTCGCTTCGTAGCGACGTGAGCCGATCACGCCCTAGGATGCCTTGGGCAATGCCCCGAGCCGGGCCAGTTTTTCATGCCGGAACGCGCCCCACAACGCCGCGCCGATGGCACCGGCATAGATCGAATCCGGGTGGCTCCGCACCGTCGAGCCGATCTTCTGTTCCGCCATCTCCTCTTCGAGGGCGGCGATCAGACCGGGGTCGAGCGCCAGGCCGCCGGTGACGCAGACGACTTCGTTGCCGGCCCCGGTCGACTTCAACAACTTGGTCAGCCGCAACGCCATCGACAGGTGGATGCCCTTGAGGATGTTGGGCGAGGAGATGCCGCGCGAGACCATGTTGATGACGTCGGTCTCGGCCAGCACGGCGCAGATGCCGCTGACCTTCTCCGGCTCGTCAGCCTGCATCGACAGGCTCCCGATCTCGTCCTGGGCGATGCCGAGATAGCGGGCAATGTTCTCGAGGAACTGGCCCGAGCCTGACGCGCATTGGCTGGTCATCTTGTAGCCCAGCACCTTGCCGCGCTCGTCGATTCGGATGGCGCGACCATGCAGCGCGCCGACGTCCATCGCCGCCCGCGCCTCCGGGACCAGGTAGATGGCGCCGCGGGCGTGGGTCGTCATCGAATAGAAGTGCCCGGTATGGAAGGGGATCGCTTCGCCCTCGCCGGTGGTGGCGACATAGGCGACATCGTCGCGGTCCAGGCCGGCATCGGCGAGCACGCTGTCAAAGGACTGCGCGGCGAGTTGCATCGGATCGCGCTGGCGGATCTTCAGGGTGCAGCGCGCCAGCCATTTCGTTTCGTCGCCGTCGACATCGAAGAGGGCCGTCTTGACGGCACCGGTGCCGACATCGATTCCCGCGGTGATGGTCATGCCTGAACTCCTTCCCGTGCGGCGCCGTCCTCGACCGCGCGGTGGGCGAACGTCGCCGCGCCGAGCGCACCGGTATAGATCGAATCGGGGTCGATATTGATGGTCACGTCGCCATAGTTTTCCTGGACCAGCTTCTTGAGTTCACGGACCGCGGCCTCGTTCTTGGCGACGCCGCCGGTGAACGTGAACTGGTCGGTGATTCCGCCCGAGCGCGAGATGATCGACATCGCCCGCAGGATGATCGCCCGGTGCAAACCGGCGAGGATGTCCTCGCGATTCTCGCCCAACGCCAGGCGGTCGCGTAACTCGGCACCGGCAAAGACGGTGCAGGTCGAGTTGATGCGCACCGAGCGCGTCGATTTCATCGCCATCGGGCCCAACTCGTGCAGACCCATGTTCATCTCGTCGGCGATATAGCCGAGGTAGCGACCGCAGCCGGCGGCACAGCGGTCGTTCATCTGGAAGTTTTCGACGATGCCGCTGGCGTCGACTTGGATGCCCTTGGTGTCCTGGCCGCCGATATCGAGGACGGTGCGGGTCTTCGGGTACATCATGTGGGCGCCGAGGCCGTGGCACAGGATCTCCGAGCGAATGTGTTCCTTCGAGAACGGCAGCGTGACCCGGCCATAGCCGGTGCCGACGACAAAGGTCTCTTCGAGCTCGATCGCCAACGCGTCCTTGACCCGCTGTTCGATATCGCCGGCATCGCGGCCGTCGCCGCTGGTTGCGGCGAGAACGCGTACCAGGGCATCGACGAACTTGCCGGTCAGGTCCTCGGACGGAGGTCGGTTTTCGACGTCGATGATCGACTTGTCATAAACATTGAGCAGCAGTTCGTAGGGCAGCCCCGCTTCCTTGGCCACTTTCTCGGCGACCTGAAGGTAATGGGCGCCGGCGATGTCGCGGAAGAAATCCGACTTGCGCTTGGCACCGGGAGCGAACAGTGCCGGTGCCGTGTCGCGCAATTCGTCGAAGATCGCGACCAGGGCGGCATCGACTTCCTTCTCGACGCCGGCGAAACGGTCGCCGGTGATCTGGGTCTTGCAGGTCGCCTCGAGGTCACCGAGCTGGTCGAGGAACTGTTCGAGCCGGAAACTGCGCTCGAGCTCGCCGAGGAAATCGTCGAGTCCGTCCTCCAACCCCGCCGCGCCGGCCAGCCCGCGCCGGCACAGCGTCATCCGGGTATCGACAACCGCTTCCTGCTTGGCGACCCGGCTGGCGGTGTCGTAGTTCGATCGCGAGTTGGTGATGCCGCGGCCGAGAATGTGCTGGTTGCCGTCCATCAGCACCGCCTTGGTGGTCGTCGACCCGAGGTCGATTCCGATGAAGCACTTCATGCCGCCACCCCGCTCGCCGTAGCGCTGGCGCGTTTCTGGTCGACCATCTGGAAGTAGCTTTCAAGCCGGTTCTTGACGTTGGCCGGCGAGAAATAGCGCGGATCGACGAGATCGGTTTCGATGAAAGCGGCGGGCTTGCCGGTGCGGCGCTCGACCTCGCGCATGATCAGCAGTTGCCCGGCCGAGAAGCTGTTGCAGCTCTTGATCGAGTTGATCAGCAGGCCGTCGGCTTCGTATTCCTCGACATAATCGGCGAGCATCTCGACCCGCTGCGGCAGGTTGCGGTTGGTATAGACGCCGAGGCAATAGTCGGCCAGCGACTCCAGCGGATTGTCCGGATCGTGGCGGAAACCGAGATCATAGACACCGCCGACCTTGGTATAGCTGCTGGCGACGACGACCGCGCCTTCGTCATAGAACATCTTCCAAAAGTCGCGGAAGCTGGTGTAATTGGGCGGGCCTTCGACGATGAGACGGTACTTCTCCGGCCCCATGTCGCCGTCCGGCGTGACCGGGCCGGCGCCGGCGGCGACGCGGGCGTCGACCTCCTCGCGCAGGGTGCGGTAATAGTCGATGGCGTCGTCGGTGCCGCGGAAGGCGCCGAAGATCGGGCCGATATAATAGATGCCGCCGAAATAGGCATCGATCGGCGACGGCTTGTTCTTGGCGCTCTGCAGCACGTGGACCAGGTCGTCCTCGGCCAGCGCCGACTTCTTCAGGTATTCGCGCAGCCGGTCGATGTCGAACTTGACGCCGCTGACCTCTTCCAGGGTCGGGATCACCTCTTCCTTGAGCTGCTTGACCATGTAGTCGCGCATGTTGGCGGTGATCTTGCCGTCGCCCTCATAGGGGGTGTGCAGCATGATCGTCGGACATTTGTATTGTTCGCGCAGCAGCTCGAACCATTTCATGAAGGTGAAACAGCCGGTGTAGGACAGCATCAACACGTCGGGGTCGGGCAGCGCCTTGCCGTTCGGCGCCAGATTGCCCTTGGCCATCATGCCGATGTCCGACTTGACGTAGGTGCAGACGTCCTCGGAATGACCGAGCTTCTCAGATTCCATCACATAGAGGCCGCTCTTCTTGCGCAGCCCGGCTTGAATGGCGTTGACTTCGGGCAGGTTGTTGAGCAGGTCGAAGCACATGATCAACTCGTTCAAATTGCCCGGAACGAAGGTCGAGCAGGTCTTGGCGCCGGTCTCCTTGGCGCTGGTCAGGCGCTCGTAGTGGCCGGCCATCATCGTCTTCTGTTTCAGCATCGAGTCGTCTTTGGCGACCTCGGTCTGCGCGGCTTGGGGTTTCGTGCTCATGCTTCGCTCCACAATTTGATCGAATCGGCGAATGTGCCAGCCTGCTCGCGGATCGGCTGCATCTGGCCCGAGTTCTCGGCGTACTTGAACGCGATGTAGGGGATGTTGGCGGCCTTCAGCACATGCTGCAGCATCGGCCGGTCGAGAAGCGCCGGATCGCAGAAGCTGGGCGAGGCGAAGATGACGCCCTCGGCGCCGGTGCGTTGGACGGTCCGGACCAGGTATTGGCCCTTTTCCTTCTCGTCCGGCTCGTACTTGGCCGAGGTCGATTCGGAATGGTGCAGGAAGGCCAGCGCCAAATTCTCCAGCGGATCGCCGTCCTGAGGCACGTCGGCGGTCAGCCACCGGGTCACCAGTTGCAGATCGTCGTCGACGACATAGCAGCCCGACAGCTCGATCGACTTGATCAAGTTGAGCGGCGGCTGCTCGCAGAACAGGCCGGTCAGCACGACGCGGCAATTGTCGCGCATCGGCCGGTCCTCGGCCTCGACCGCGGCGAGCCAGTCCTGGAGCATCTGGCTGTGCTCCTCGACCGGCAGGACCAGACCGGCGCGCATCAGCAGGTAGACCTCCGCCGCCGGCGCCTTCCACGGCTGCTTGGCCCGGTACTCATAGACCTGCCGCACCAGCCGCCGGTTCTCGTTGTAGATCGCGATCGAGCGCCGCAGCGCTTCATCGGTGATCTTGATGCCGGCCATCTCCTCGAGGCCTTCGCGCAGCTCCTGCAGCTCGTTGCGGTAATAGTTGCCGCCGATCGAATCGGTATAATTCTGCGGCACGTCGAAGTAGCGGACATAGATCTCCGGGAACATCAGCTTCCACATCCCCGACAGGTTGCGGATGACGTCGCAGATGCTGGGGAACAGCATGCCGTCGACGAAATCGAGCCGGCCGCTGACGCCCAGTTCGATGGTCGACCGCGGGATACGGCAGATATAGCTCTGGTAATAGGCGTCGCCGTGGATGACCTCGAGCTGCTCGCCGCCGCCGACGATGCCGAGCGGCAGCATCCCGCCGGCGTGGATGATTTCCCGCGGCACGTAGATCGGCATGTAGCCGACCACTCTGCGGCCCGCCTCGGCCGCCTTCCACTCGCGCGCCGACGTGAAATCGAGATCGTCGAACAGGGCCTGACAACGGGCGATGATGCTTTCGGTGCTGGACATGGTTAGCGGTGCTCCCAATTGGCCGGGCGTTTATCGAGAAACGCTTCGAGGCCGGCGACCGCGTCGCGGGTCGCCATAAGACTGTCGAGGTAGAGGGTTTCGACCCGGGCGATATTTTCGGCCAGCCGCTCCGTATAGCCGACGCGCGCGGCACGAACGGCGTGACGCAGCGAGCTCGCGCTGAGCGGCGCCAGGTTGTCGTCGAACCACTTCAATGCGGCATCGGACGGGGCCGCCGCAACTTCGTTGGCGATCCCGTGCCGTACGGCGGCATCGCCGTCGATGCTTTGCCCGGAGAGCAGCATCGCCTCGGCGACGACCCGCGGCGCCCGCTCGGGCAACAGACAGGACGCCGCCGGCGCGAAGACGCCGACGCGGATCTCGGGCTGACCGAGCTTGGCATCGGGGGCGACGAACATGAGGTGGCCGGCGAGCGCGACCTCGAGCCCGCCGCCGAGACATTGGCCCTGAACCGCGACCAGGATCGGGATCGGGCTCGCGGACATATTTAGAACCAAGCCATGCAACGCATGCAGCATGGCGGCGCAGTCCGCCGGCAAATGTTCTTCGATGCTGGCGCCGAAGCTGAAATGCGGGCCTTCGGCATCGAGCACCACGGCCGCCAAACCGTCATTGCCGAGATGTTCATCGAGGGCGCCGGCGAGGGCGCCGATCATGGCGGCATCGATGATATTGGCCGGCGGCCGATCGAGGCGCAGCCGCAGCAATCGGCCGTCCCGGTCGAGCCAGACCTTGAGCGGGGCCGTCATTCGGCGGCCTCTCGGGTGCGCGGCATCAGGCTTTCGATCAGCTCCGGCGTCCACGGCGTCCCGCGGGCCAGCGCCTGACGAAGCGCGACGAAATCGATCTCGCGCCCGCTTTCCTTGGTACCCTCGTTGAAGGCGCGAAACCCGGTGCGCGCCTCGTTCATCATGTTGAGCGCAAGCCAGGCGCGGGAGTTCTCCTTGTTGCGGTTCCACGCATCGAGCTTGGGCTTGCGCAATTCTTCCAGGGACTTGGTCATGCATTCCGGGAACGTGAGCAGCAATTTGCCGCAAAGCTCCTCGATCCTGTCGTCGAGCAGCGACAGGTCGACGTCGCCGGATTTGAGGAGCGCCTTGCCCTCGGCCAGGGCGTCACCGGTCTTCGGCAAACCGAAGACGAAGCGGCCGAAATCGTCGACCATGCGGTCGCTGACCACGGTCGGATTGGCGACGAACTGCCCGTCGATCTTGAGCGCGGGAACGAGGTCCATGATGATGCCGAGGCGGTAGGCCTGGTGGGCCGAGAACGGCTCGCACAAAACGCCGGATACCATCGCCTGCTCGCACCCGATCATCAGCGGCAGAAAATCGGTCGCGCCGCCGATCGCCGCCGACCCGTGCTTCGGTCCGGCTTGGCCGAAGCGGGCCAAATCCTGGGCGATCGAGAAATCGCAGGCCATGCCGATTTCCTGGCCGCCGCCGATGCGCATGCCGTTGACGCGGCAGATGACCGGCTTGTCGCAGCCGAGTATGGCCGACACCATGTCGTTGAAAAGCCGCATATATTGCCGGTATTCCTGCGGGTTGCCGGCATAGTATTCGGCGTATTCCTTGGTGTTGCCGCCGCTGCAGAAGGCCTGGTGGCCGCTGCCGGTGAAGACGACGGCGTTGACGTCGCGCGACACCGACGCCTCGCGGAAGGCGAGGATCACGGCCTTGACCATCTCGGTCGTGTAAGAATTGAACTGGGTCGGATTGTCGAGCGTGATCCAGGCATTGAACAGGCCCTCGGCAACCCGTCCATCGGGCGTCTTCGCGGCGCGTTTCTCAAACAGAACATTATCGCCGATGCGATCACCGACCAGGCGATGATCAGCCAAGTTGTCGGGGGCGGTATTGCCGATGACTTCGGAGAGTGTGGCGGTCATTTTTCTTCAGCTCCCATTGCAGATGGCCGGGTTTGCTCAGGCTTCGGGGACGAGCACCACACGGCGCGCGATTTCACCGTTGTGGACGGATTGAAAGACTTGGTTGATGTCGGCGAGCGGGCGCCGCTCGATGAAGGGGGTGAGCTTGACCCGGCCGTCGAGAACAAGGTCGAGCGCGTCGGGGTAGAGCTCGGTCGCGCAACCCCAGTTGCCGAGCGCGCGGGCGTGGAAGGCCATCAGGTTCGACAGCCGGATCTCGATCTTGTCCATGGTGAAACCAACGACGGCCAGCGTGGCGCCCCTGTTGAGAAGGCCATAGGCGGTGAGCTGACCGGCCCCGGATCCCGAACATTCGAAAATGATCCACTCGGTCGCCGGCAAATTGTTCTCCGCCGCGAAGGCTTGAATCGCCTTCTTGATCGCGCGACCGTCGAGCTCACTCGCATTGACGGTGAACGTCGCGACCCCCTCATTTAAGAGCGCATCGAGCTTGGCGCCGTCGACATCGACGGCGACCACCGTGGCGCCAAAAGCTTTGGCTACTTGGGCCGTGTAGCCGCCAACGCCGCCGACGCCGACGACGATGGCCAGGGCGCCCGGATGGACCTCGGCCTGACGAACCGCCTGATAGGGGGTGGTGACGGCGTCGGCGATGACCGAAACGTCGGCCAGTTCCAACCCGGCGGCGGCGAGACGCTTTTCGTCGACGGCGCACAGACCATGAGAGGGGACGCGAATGTGACTGGCGAAGCCGCCCTGGATATCGTTGCCGGGCATCTTCTGGTTGGGGCAAATCGTACCATGCCCGCGACGGCAGGTTTCGCACGACCCGCACGGAATCACAGCGGGTATGATCACCGCGCGATCGGTCCATGATTCCGCATCGCCGCCGGCGGCCACGACCCGGCCGCTGATCTCGTGGCCGAGCGCGAGCGGCAGCTCGTGGTTGAGCCGAACGCCGTCATAGTAGTAGCCAAGATCCGTGTGGCAAACGCCGCAGCCGGCGATCTCGACGACGACCTCGTCGGGGTTGAGGGGGCCGGGATCGAAAGTGCGCCGCTCGAGCGGCGCGCCCGGTGCCGTCATGACCCAGCGATAAGTATCATTCGACATCGTCGGCCTCCCTGTCGTGGTCGTTTCGGGTCGCTCGATTCGTCATCTTGTCTATGCCTTCCACCTTTTCCGTCCTGTTCTTCGATCCGGTGCAAACGCCTATTGACAGATCGGCCGGAATTGTTATTATCGCAAATAGGTACTACAATACTTATTTAGCGTCAAGCGAAAGTTTCCAATGCAACCGTTTATCGAAGCTTTTTTAATACCAATGGCTTAATGGTCAACTCGCCAGGCCCTGGCGGCAGACATCCCACGTCCACGGCAGCACAGCGCGGCCCACATGGGCGGCAAGGTTAGGAGAGCGAAATGGCCACCGGTTTACCAGCAAAGGACAGCCTGTCGGTCGCCATAACCGGCAGCGGCGGCGCCGGATCCATCACCGCCGGCGGCCTCCTCCTCCAGGCCGCCGCCCGGGCCGGGTGGTACGGCATCCTGACCCGCGCCGTCGGCCCCCAGATCCGTGGCGGTGAGGCCGCGGCCTTGGTGCGTCTGTCGACGCGGCCGGTTGCCGCGGTCGACGATTCGTTCGACCTCCTCTTCGCCCTCGACTGGCTGAACATCGAACGCTTCGCGGCCGAAATTCCCCTTCGCCCGGACAGCTTGATCCTGAGCGACGCGGGCGCCGGCGACGTTCCCGCCGCGCTTGCCGAAAGCGGTGCCGCTTCGCACCGGATCGAGAACGCCGCTCTGCTCGAAGCGATCCCCGGCGGACGGGCCAACATGCTTGCCCTCGGCGCCGTCGCCGCGCTGGTCGGCCTGCCGGATACCGCGCTCGACCCGGTCATCGAAGCGGCCCTCGCCCGCAAGGGCGGCGATGCGGTGCTGGCTAGCATCGCGGCGTGTCGGGCGGGACGGAGCGCCGTCACCGATATTCGCACCGGCTGGCATCTCGACGCGCCGGCGCCGGCGGCCGATGGGCGCTGGATCATCAGCGGCAACGAGGCGGCCGGACTCGGCGCCACGCGCGGCGGTGTCCGATTCGTCGCCGCCTATCCGATCACACCGGCAACCGAGATTCTCGAGTGGCTGGCGCCCGCTTTGACCAAGGTCGGCGGAACCCTGTTCCAGGCCGAGGACGAGCTGGCATCGATCAACATGATCATCGGCGCGTCCTATGGCGGCGTCCCGGCGCTGACCGCCACCTCGGGCCCCGGCCTCGCATTGATGACCGAATCGATCGGCCTCGCCATCGCCGCCGAGGTTCCGATCGTCGTCATCGATGTGATGCGCGGCGGGCCGTCGACCGGCATTCCGACCAAGTCCGAGCAATCGGACCTCAACATCGCGGTCTACGGCCTTCACGGCGATGCGCCGCATCTGGTCGTCGCGCCGACCTCGGTCGGCGATTGCCTGTTCACGACCCAATGGGCGGTGCATCTGGCCGAGGCGATGCAGGTCCCGGCGATCGTCCTCAGCGACCAATTCATCGGCCAAGCCCGGGCGGTGATCGACCGTCCCGCCGACCTCGCCTTCATCGCCCGGCGCGATACGGTGGCCGCGCCGGCCGAGACCTACCAGCGTTATGCGATCACCGCATCCGGCGTGTCGCCAATGGTCGTGCCGGGCACCGCGGGCGGCCAGTACACCGCCGACGGCCTCGAACACGCGCCGCGCGGAACGCCGTCGACCCGTGCCGAGGACCATGCCGACCAGCTCGCCAAACGCGAGCGCAAAGTTGCGGCCTTCGATTACGGCGACCACTGGGCGGATATCGAAGGCTCGGGCGATGTTGCCGTCATCACCTGGGGATCGAGCACCGGTCCGGTCCGCGAAGCGCTGGCCCGCGCCCGCGACCATGGCCTTGACGCCCGCCTTATCGCGCTCCGCCTGCTGGCGCCGGCACAGCCCGATCGCCTCGCCGCGGCGCTCGACGGTGTTTCACGGGTGCTGATCGTCGAGCAGACCTATTCCGGTCAGTTCCACCGCTATCTCCGCGCCCATTACGACCTGCCCGGCACGGTCGACCTATTTCACCGCCCCGGCCCGCTGCCGATCCGGCCCGGCGAGATTGTCGATCGTATTGTGAAGGAGAGCTGACATGGCAGTCCCGTCACCGGCTACGAAGCCGAAATCGAGCGACTATAAATCGGCGCTCAAACCGGTTTGGTGCCCCGGCTGCGGCGACTACCACGTCCTGTTGTCGGTGACCAAGACCTTCGCCACCCTTGGCCTGGCGCCGGAAAACGTCGCGGTCATCTCCGGCATCGGTTGCTCTTCGCGAATCCCGGCCTATACCAACTGCTACGGCTTCCATGGTGTTCACGGCCGCTCGCTGGCGCTGGCCACCGGCCTCAAGGTCGCGCGGCCGGACCTGACCGTGCTGGTCGCCGGCGGCGATGGCGACGGCTTTTCGATCGGCGGCAATCATTTCCTCCACGCCTGCCGCCGCAACATCGACATCACCTATCTGGTCATGGACAACCGCGTCTACGGCATGACCAAGGGCCAGCCCTCGCCAACCACCGAACCCGACTGGGACAGCGCCTTCACGCCCGGCGGGTCCGGGCTGAGCCCCTTCCACCCCCTGGTCATCGCCCTCGCCTCCGGCGCCAATTTCGTCGCCCGCGGATTCTCCGGCGACCCCAACACGACGTCCTATCTGCTGGCCGAGGCGATACGGCATCCGGGCTTTTCCTTTCTCCAGGTGCTCAGCCCGTGCGTGACCTTCCGTCCCGATGAACGGGAGTGGAAGGACCAGGTTCATCCGGCGGTGGTCGAACCGACCGACGACCCGGCGCGGGCGGCGCGGCGAATCATGACCGATGACGGCTATAATGTCGGCATCCTCTATCGCGGCAATCGCCGGCCCTATACCGCCGAGACGACCCGGCAACCGGTCGACACGGACGCGCTCGAGCGGGAGTTCGCGCTGTGAACGCGACCGCAACGGCGACCGGCATCGCAACCCTGCCGGAACTGCTCGCCCATGCGCTGGCGATCGAGGTCGAGGCCGAGGAAAGATACGCCCTCCTCGCCGACCAGATGGAGGTCCACAACAATCCCCAATTGGCCACTTTGTTCCGCAAGCTTTCGGAAATCGAGGGACGGCACGCGCGCCAGATCGAACAGCGGGCAGCGGGCCTCGACCTGCCGGAGATCGCGCCCTGGGACTATCGATGGGACGACGCCGACAGCCCCGAATCGATCGACATGACGTCGCTTCATTATCTGATGACGCCCCATCACGCGCTCCGCATGGCGCTCGCCGCCGAGGAGCGCGCCGCCCGGTTCTTCGAGCGGCTGGTCGAAACCGCCGACAACGAGGACGTCAAGAACCTGGCCGCGGAATTCGCCGAAGAGGAGCGCGCCCATGTCAATCTCGTTCGCGAGCTTCTGGCCCGGCACCCGGAGCCTGATTCCGACTGGGACGAGGATATGGACCCCCCGGTGCTGCAGGAATAGGAGGGAAACGTGATGGATGTGCTGATGCCCGAAGGCTGGAAGGCACCGATCGGCTATGCCAACGGGATTGCCGCGCCGGCCGGACGCATGGTCTTCATCGCCGGCCAAGTCGGCTGGAACGCCGATCAGATATTCGAAAGCCAGGCGCTGGCGCCGCAATTCGACCAGGCGCTCGCCAATGTGCTGACCATCCTGCGGGAGGCCGGCGGCGGACCCGAACATATCTGCCGCATGACTGCGTTCTGCATCGACAAGCCGGCCTACCTCGCCGCCCGACCCGAACTCGGCCCCATTTGGGCCAAGCATATGGGCCGGCACTATCCGGCGATGAGCATGATCTTCGTTGCCGATCTGCTCGACAGTCCCGGCCTCATCGAGCTCGAGGCGACCGCCGTGGTGCCGTTCTAGGCGCGTCGCGCAATATGCGCGTCCGCGCGGGGCAGCCCCTTATTCGGCGGTCTGCTGCTCGATGATATAGGCGATGACGTTGGCGCGGTCCTCTGGCTTCTTGATCTTAGCCAGCGCCATCTTGTTGCCGGGAACATAGTCCTTGGGGTCGGCGATGTAGGCGTCGATTGTCTCTTCGGTCCAGACGATCCCGGAATCCTTCATCGCATCCGAATACTTGAAGCCCTCGACCGTGCCCGCGGTGCGGTCGATGATGCCCTGCATATGGGGACCCAGCTTCTTTTTCGTCGGGTCGAAGCCGTGGCACGTCTTGCACTTGTTGAAGACCTTCTTGCCCTTTACCGCATCGCCTTCGGCCAGCGCCTGGCCAGCGGTGACGGTGAAAGCGGCGGCGATGGCCAAAGATACGAGATTTCTAAATCGCATTATGGGACTCCCTGTTCGGCGCCGTTATGGCGGCCTTCGGTGCGGCATCGATTATCCTGCGACCCTAGCGCCTTGCCTTGACATGGATCAAGCTGTCAATTGACGGCCATCAATGCCCGGATTTCCGGTTCAATGCTGACATTCCCGTGTAATGTAAGCGTCAATGGACAAAACGGGCATGACCAAGGGCGGCATTGCGGCGATAGCGAATGAAAATGCGGTCATTACCACCGAGGCTACCGCAACCACCGATCACCCCTTCGCGGGTTTCCTGCGCACGATCGGTCGCGGGCCGAAGCTCTCGCGGCCGCTGACCGAAGACGAGGCCGAGCAGGCCATGGCGCTGATACTCGCCGGTGCCGTCGAGCCGGCGCAAA
Organism: Alphaproteobacteria bacterium; assembly: GCA_024244705.1. NCBI lineage: Bacteria > Pseudomonadati > Pseudomonadota > Alphaproteobacteria > Alphaproteobacteria bacterium. The sequence goes on along the minus strand of JAAEOK010000080.1, from coordinate 48,389 downwards.
TCGGTGCCCTATTCCTGCTGTTGCGGTTCCGCGCCGAAACCCCTGCCGAACTCGCCGGGTTCGTCCGCGCCGCCCGCAGCACGCTGCCCGACCGGGCCGGCCTTACCGCCGACCTCGATTGGCCGTCCTATGCCGACCGCCACAAACAGCTCCCCTATTTCGTGCTGGCGGCTTTGCTGCTCGCCGAATCTGGCGTCCGCGTCGCCATGCACGGGATCGCGAGCGTCGGCACGGCGACCACACCGGCGGTCTTGTCGGCGCTCGGTATCGCGCCGTCGGCGAACCTGACCGATGCCGCCCGAGCCCTCGACCGGGATTGCTTCGCCTATCTTCCGATCGAGCACCTTCATCCGCCGCTGGCCGGCCTGTTTACGTTGCGCCCGGTGCTCGGCGTGCGCTCGCCCGCCAACACCTTTGCCCGCGACCTCAATCCGCTGGCCGCGGCAGCCCAGATCCAGGGCGTCTTCCATCCCACCTATATCCCGACCCACCAGGACACCGTGCGGCTGCTCGGCCAGCCGCGGGCGGCGATCTTCAAGGGCGGCGGCGGCGAAGCGCAACGCAACCCGGAGAAGACCTGCCGCGTCGGACGGGTCGACGGCGACATCCTGGGCGAGGAGGAATGGCCGGCGATGACCGCGGATCGGCCCCATCGCTGGCGCGACGAGGATTTGGACCCCGGCGCCGTCGTCGAGCTGTGGCGCGGCACCCGGCACAGCGCGGGGCCCGAGGCGGCCATCATCGGCACCGCGGCAATCGCGCTCCGTTTGCTCGATCCAGCGTGCGATCAGCAGTCGGCGCTGGCGAAAGCGGAAATGCTGTGGCGCGACCGGCCCAAGACCAAGTACGGCCAACCGGCCGGCCGATAACGCGCCGACAAGAGGTCTTCAAAAGCGACAGGCGGCGACTACCTTGTGTCACTGCCACGAAACCTGGCGTAACCAGATAGGTTGCCGCCCTACATTCGAACAAGGAACGCCCATGACCGCTCAAGACACGCATCACGATCGCTGTATCGACTACATCGAGCTCAATGTCGCGGATATCGCGCGATCGAAAGACTTCTACGGCTCGGCATTCGGCTGGACCTTCACCGACTATGGCCCGACCTATTGCGAATTTTCGGACGGCCACATGAAGGGCGGGTTCGACGCCAGCGGCCCGGTGACGCTCGGCGGGCCGTTGGTGGTTCTCTACGGCTCCGATTTGGCCGAACTCGCGGGCCGTGTCGAAGCCGCCGGCGGCGAGATCGTCAAGCCGATCTTCGAGTTTCCCGGCGGCCGCCGCTTCCATTTCACCGACCCCGACGGCTACGAGCTCGCGGTGTGGACCGAGAGCTAAACGACGTTGGGGCCCCGTGGGGGGTTGCGCAGACCGAGGCCGTTGGCGTTCCAAGTCCGGGGGCAACCCCCAACGGCCCCTACGCGCCCAAGACCACCGGAACCATCGACACCACGAGGAGGCTGGCCATGCCGATGTTGAACGCCCGCAATCGGCGTTCGTCGCTCAGAAGCCTGCGCAGCCCGACGCCGAAAATGGCCCAGGCGGAGATCGCTGGAAGGTTGACGATCGCGAACACCGCGATCATCGAGACCAGGCTGAGGTAGTAATCTTCGGCGCTCGTATAGGAAACCGTAACGATCAGCGCGACGGCCCAGGCCTTGGGATTGACCAACTGGAAGGCGGCTGCCTGGAGGAAGGAAATGGGGTTGGAACCGGCCCCCGTATCATCGACCCCGACGGAACGGATATGGGCAATCTTCCACGCCAGCCAGATCACATAGGCTAGACACACGAAGCGCAAGAGCGCATAGACGATCTCGTATTGCCGTAGGATCTGACCCAACCCCAAGCCGACGGCAAGGACCATCGACAGGAAGCCGAAGCTGATTCCAAGGATCAGCGGAACGGTGCGCAGAATCCCGAAATTGGCGCCGGAGGCCAACAGGAGGAAGTTCCCGGGTCCCGGCGTAATCGACATGACAAAGGCGAAACCGACCAGTGCCAATAGTGTTTGAAATGTCATTTCCCGCCCTCGTGCCTGGCGCAATTTGACAAATCCGGCGCGGGATGTATTTGACGCTTCGTCTCGATTTCTTATCAGTCTGTCCCGATCGGTAAGTTGGATGTCGCCACCGGATATTCTCAGCGACGTATTCCAGACCATGCGGCTGCGCACCGAGCTCTATTTCGCGGCCTCGCTGACCGCGCCGTATGCCATTGAAATTCCACATGAAAATCGTGTCGTCCGGTTTCATTTGGTGCGCCATGGGCGGTGTTGGCTCGGTGACCGCGGCGCCGGACCCGGTGTCTCCTTGGCCGAAGGCGATTTGGTGATTCTGCCCAACGGCAGGTCCCACATCCTCGCCGACCGGCAGGACACCGAGGTGGTGACACTCGCGGAGATTTTGCGGTCGGGCGCACTCGAGGCGGCCGGCCTTCTGCGCTATGGCGGCGACGGTGAACGATTGGATCTGTTGTGTGGATTCTGTTCGTTCGATGAGGGCATTCGCCATCCGCTGATCGCCAACCTGCCCGACCGGATCGTGCTGAAGGACGCCGAACTCGATACTCACCCGGGAATCCGTCTGGCGATTTCACTCCTCGACAGTGAGGCCAACCGTGGCGGGCAAGGGATGAACGCCATTGTCTGCCGGTTGCTCGAGATCGTGTTCGTGCAAGCCGTCCGGCGGACCGACGCGGCGAACGACGCCACCCAGATCCGCTTCCTGCCCGCTCTCGCCGACAAGAATCTGTCGAGAGCGCTGCGCGCCATCCACCGTCACCCGGAGTCGCCGTGGACCTCGACCGCTCTCGCCCGCGAGGCCGGTATGTCACGAACCCAATTCGCGGCGAAGTTTTCCCAACTCGTCGGCGACACCCCAATGAAATATGTCGCGAACTGGCGGCTTTCGCGCGCGCGCACCTTGCTGTCCGACACCAACCTGCCAATCGACGAAATCGCCCTGCGCTGCGGCTACCGGTCGCTGCCGTCTTTCACCAGGCGATTCAAGGCCGAGTTCGGACAAGGGCCGGGCGCCTTCCGGCGCGGGCCTAAGTAACTTCGGCGATGCGATGCCACGGGTACTACGCTTCCGGGCTTTCGCCATGGCGCACACGATCCAGAATGACGGCGTCCATTTCCGGTGCCGGTCCGATCGGGCCGCCATAGATGACATTCGCTCCGCCCGGGGCGAGGAGCCGTTCCATGTCGGCGCGGCCGTGCGGGCCTTCGTCGGCGAACAGGCCGACGGCGACGACGCGCTGCTCTCGGTGGCGGTCGATGACCGAGGACACGCTCGGCTCCTGCTCCAGAAAGCCGGCCTCCACGCCCCTGAAAATATCCCGGCGGAGCAAACGCTTGGCCATCTGATTGGCGGTATCGCCGGAAGCCGGATGCCGCGGCGTGCCGTGACCGGCGATCGCCAGCACCGAGTCCCGCAACGACCACCCCGATTCGCGGCACGCCGCCCGGACCCGATTCTCGACCACCTGGGCGAGCTTCGCGCTGGTACCCACCGGGCGGCACAGGACAACGTCGCGGCCACCGAGATCGAGACCCGCGATCTGCCCCGGTAGAACGACCCGCGCCGTGTAGCCTTCGCTCATCAAAAACGGCACTACATAGATCCGCCGGGCGGCCACGGTCGCGACGACCTTGGCCAGCGACGGCGTGCCGATGAGACAACAGGCATCGACAGAGGCGAAGAGGTTGCGGACGCGAAGCCGCGCCGCGTGCGCGGCGGCAGATCCGACCCGCCCGTCAACGCCGTGGGCGCAGAGGACGAGCGCCGACCGGCGCCATTCGGGATTAGTGGCTGGTCCCTTCCGAGAGCGTGATCTTGTTGAAAACATTATACTTTCCCGACGGTTTGACCATGGGTAGGCGTTTCACCTCCTGAAGCGTTTCCGCGTCGTAGACGACGATCGCGCCGTCCATTTCCCAAATGCTGACCAGCGCGTACCGGCCGTCGCGGGTAAACTCGACATGAGCTGCGGTGCTGCCCGGTTCCGGCCGCAGCGTGGCGGCGATTTCGAGGCGTTCCTTGTCGATGATATGGATGGCGTCCTTGTTGGGTCCGAAAAAGACATCGACCCAGGCGTAAGGCGTGTTCTCGTGGCTACGCATGAAGAATCCGGGGCCGAGGGTGTCCACGGTGCCGAGCACTTTCCAGTCCGCCATATCGATGAAGCTGACCCGCCCTTCCTTGAGATGGGGGGTGGCCATTACCCGGTGCCCATCGCGGTTCCAGCTGATGCCCGAGCCGAGATGGGGCAGGCCGGGCAGCGGCAGTTCGGCGATCTCGCGGCCGACGTCGAGATGGACGACGACTCCGCGGCCGCCGTCGCGCGCCGAGCCGACCAGGGTGCGGTAGTTCTGGGCGAAGAAAAAATCGTCGAGGGGTTCGCTGAGCTGGATCCGGCGGACGGGGAATCGTCCGGTTTGGGCGGCGATGGCCTCGACCATGCCTTTCTCGTAGCTGTGGACGAGGCCGGTGAAAACCGGCGGCGGATCCGCGGCGTACGACACTTCCCACAATTCGGGCACATCCTTGAGCGCGACGACGAAGCTGTTCCGTGGCGCCGCCTGGTAGACGGCGCTGACACGGGAGGATGTCTCGCCGCGATAGTCGGTCACTGCGACGACTTCGAGCGGGGCAAGCTCGGCGGCGTCGAGCAGGACCAGCGTGTGCGGCAAATAGTTGGCGACCGCGACGACCTTGCCGTCATGGGAGAGGGCCAAATTCCGTGTGTTGATCCCGGCCCGTACCTCGGCCACCACGCGGAGCCCATAAAGGTCGTACTTGGTCACCCAACCGTCGCGCGAGGCGAAATAGACGTAGCGGCCATCGGGCGAGAATTTGGGGCCGCCGTGCAAGGCAAAGCGGCTGGGAAAGCGCACGATGGGCTCGAAGCGATCGCCGTCGAGCACGGTGACATGATGATCGCCGCTTTCGACGACGACGAAGAGGTTGAGCGGGTCGGCGTCATGGAGCGGCGTGGCGGGCAGGTCGGCGAGGGGATGGTGGATTTCGCGGCTGGCCACGATTTCCGCCATGCCCCAGGTCGGCACCGCGTCCAACGGCGTATAGATCAGCTCGACCAAGTCGTCGATCTGGATCCCGGAGAGCGTGTCGCCAAAGGCCGGCATTTGGGTCGCGGCCTGCCCGTGCTTGACGACCTCGATCGCCTTGGCCTTGCGCAGGCGTTTGAGGTTCTCGGGCAATAACGCGGGGCCGATCGACCCCAATCGGTCGGCGCCGTGGCAACTGGCGCAATGGCCGGCGTAGAGCGCGGCGCCATCGTCGGCCGGGGCCGGCGTGGCCCAAGCAAGCGCCGCGACGATAGCGACGGCGGCGCCGACCGCTGCGTTACGCAGTCGCGGCATGCCGTCGGCTCCGATAGGGTGTCAGGGCCAGGCGCGGGTCGCCCGCGACGCCGATCTCCCGGTTGGTGAGATAGCAGGCCGGGTCTTCCTGCCACGGATCGCCGCTGAGCTGAAAGGCACGGACCCGCGTGTTGCCGCCGCATATGGCGAAATGACGGCAGGCGCCGCAGCGGCCCTTGATCCGCCGCGGGCTGGCTTTCAGCCCGGCGAGGATGGGATCGCTGAGGTCGGTCCAGATCTCCGAAAACGGCCGTTCCTTGACATTGCCGAGCGCGTAGTGCCACCAGAACGTGTCCGGATGGACGTTGCCGAGATTATCGATATTGGCGACGTTGACGCCGGACGCGTTGCCGCCCCAGGCCTCGAGCTTGGCCTCGATGTGGTCGGCCATGTCCGGAAATCGCTCGCGCACCCAGAACAGGAAGTAAACCCCGTCGGCGTCGTTGTTGCCGGTGACGAACTCCTTGTCGACCCCGCGACGCGCATGATCGAGGCAGCGCTCAAAAACGACGTCGAGGGCGTCGCGCGTGGTGCGATGACGGGCGTCGCCTTCGCGGTAACGATTGCCGCGCCCGGCATAGACCAGATGGGAGAGGTAGAACTTGTCGATATCCTCGGTCTCCATGAGGTCGAGCAAGGGCTCCAGAGATTCGATGTTCTGCTCGGTCATGGTGTAGCGGATGCCGACCTTGACGCCGATCTCCCGGCACAACCGGATGCCGCCCAACGAGGCCTGGTAAGCGCCCTCCTGGCGCCGAAAAGCGTCGTGGACCGGGCCGATACCGTCGAGGCTGACGCCGACATAGTTGAAATCGATCTCGCCGATCCGCGCCGCCATCGGACGGTCGATCAACGCGCCGTTGGTCGACAGCCCGATATAGAAGCCCATGTCCTTGGCCCGCGCGGCGATATCGAAAATGTCCGGGCGCAGCAGCGGCTCGCCGCCGGACAGGATTAGCACCGGCACGCCAAACGCGCGGAGGTCGTCCATCACGCCGAACACCTCCGCGGTTGCCAACTCGCCGGGGAAATCGACGTCGGCCGACAGCGCGTAGCAGTGCTTGCAGTTGAGGTTGCAGCGGCGAATCAGGTTCCAGATGACCACCGGCCCCGACGGGCGGTGGCGGATGACCGGTGTCGGCGCATAGAGCTCACGCATGAATTGGCTGAGGCGAAACATGGTGGCGTCCTCCCCCTATCCGGCCAGTCGCAGGCCGGTTTTCTTCAGGATTCGCTTGCTATAGAGCACCTCATGGGCGCGGCAAGCCGCGCCCATGAGGGCTGCGATCCGCCCCACCTTTTCGTCCACTTCCTCACGGTCTCGACCGTGCACCATGGCGAAAAGGTTATAGGGCCAGAGGGGCGGATGACGCGGTCTGCGGTAGCAGTGGGTAACGAAATCGAGTTCGCCGGCGCGGTGGCCAATGCGCCCGACCTCGGTGTCGTCGACGTCCCACACCGACATCGCGTTGGCGGTGAAGCCGAGCGCATAGTGGTTGGGCACGGCGCCGACGCGGCGGATGATGCCGGCGGCTATCATCGCGTCGAACCGGCGCATCACCTCCGATGGGTCGAGACCCAGTTGCGCGGCGACGGCATGGAACGGGCGCGGGCAGAGCGGCAGGCCGCCCTGGGTGGCGGCAATGATGCGGCGGTCGACCGGGTCGATCCCGGCGGCCACCTTGAGCGCCGCCGCGGTCATAGGACCAACCTCAATTCGAGAAAGAATTCTTCCAGCTTCGGCATGTCGAGAACCTCGATCCCCGTCGCCGCCGCGATTTCCGCGAGCACGTCCTGGACCCGGGCAGTATGCTCGGTGGCGACCACGAACCACATGTTCAGCGGGTGATCGCGTTCGTAATTGTGGGCGACCTCGGGGAAGCCATTGACGATCTCGGCGACCTCCTCGAACCGGCCGGCGGGGACCGCCATGGCGGCCAGCGTCAGGCCACCGCCCATGGCCTCGGCGTTGTAGAGCGGGCCGAAGCGACTCAGCGTCCCATCGGCGACGAGCTTGTCCAGCCGACCGAGGAGCTCATCTTCATCGATCGACAGGGCCCCGGCCGCCGCGGCAAAGGGCCGCTCCGCAATCGGGAACCCGCCCTGCAGATTGTTGATGATACGGCGGTCGAGCGCGTCCATCAGGCCATCTCCGCGGCGACCGCGGCGGCGCCCGGCTCGGCCGCATCGTAGCGGGCGCCCCGTTGCTTGAACCGCCGCGTGCTGAAAAGCGTTTCCCGCGGTATCGCGCCGAGCCGGCATGCGCTGGCGGCTTCGGCGATCAGCCCTTCCACCGCCTCCCGGTTCCGGCCATGGATCATGCAGAACAAGTTGTAGGGCCACTCTGGCAGGCGTCGCGGACGGCGATAGCACAAGGTGACATAGGGCAGCGCCGCGAGACGCCGGCCGGCATCCTCGACATCCCGGTCGGGGACATCCCACACGACCATGGCGTTGGCGCGATAGCCGAGCTCGTGGTGCCGCACGACGACACCGAGGCGCTTGATGATCCCGGTGTCGATCAAGCCGGCGAGGCGGGCAATGACCTCGTCCTCCCGACATCCGAGCCGGTCTGCGATCTCTCTATAGGGACGTTCGACGAGCGGCAGGCCCTCTTGGAGAGCCGCGAGCAGGTCGCGATCCCGGTCGGTCAGTTCCATCGCAGATCGAACCCCAAATCGATGTGGTAGGACTCGAGCAGCGGCAAATCGAGAACCTGGCAGCCGCTGCGCGCCTCGATGCCGTCCAATACGGCGGCGACATGGTCACGATCGCACCCGGTCACGACGAACCACAGATTGAACCGATGCTCGCGCTGGTAATTGTGATTGACCTCGGGGATTGCCGACACCGAGGCGGCGACGTCTTCGAGGCGCTCGGCCGGAACCGCCATCGCCGCGAGGGTACTCCACCCGACGCTGTGCGGCGCGACCACGGCGCCGACCCGCGAAACCGCGCCCGCCTCGGTCAGCCGCCGGAGCCCATCCAAGACATCGTCTTCGGCCACGCCGAGCCGATCCGCGATTTCGGCGAACGGACGCGGTGTCAGTGGTAAATCGCGCTGGAACCCGTCGAGCAGGTCACGCCCGAAGCGGTCGAGTTCGAGCGCCCTGGATTCGCCGGAGACGACGCCGCCGCGATCGTCGATATCGCCCATCCGCCGCCTCCTAAAGGCCGGTCCGATGGGCCCGCGCAGCGAGAAAAATCCCGCTCGGCTTGTCCATCTTCAGGTGGCCGATGCGCGCCCGCGTCGCGGTGTCATAGACATCGACCCGATCCTCGTCGCGCACCGATATCCAGACCTTCTCGCCGCGGGGCGTGAACTCGAGATGGAGCGCCGCCTTGCCGGGCTCGAGCGTGTCGATGATTTCGAGGGTCTCGGTATCGATGACCTGCACCACATCGTTCAGGGGATGGGCGAAATTGACCCAGACCTGGCGGCCATCGGGTCTGGCGACGGCGAAGATCGGTTGGCCGTGAACGGCGACCCGGCCGATCTCGGCCCAGGTTCGGGGATCGACCACGAGCAGCTCGTGGCGCCCGACGGCCGGCAGGAAGATGCGGTCGCCGGCACTCGCCCAGCCCTCGAGGTGGGGCATCTTGTAAACCGGGAGCTTCTCCTCGCCGCGGCCATAACCGTCCAGAATCCGGCTCACACCCCGTTCCGGGTGCCACAGATCCAACAAGGCGATTCCGTCCTCGCCAAACAGCCCGGCCAAGTAATAGCGCCCGTCGGGAGTGATCAGCCCATCATAGGGCTGGCGGCCAATGTTCGGATACTTGTCGACCTTCGGATCTCCCGGATCGGAAAAATCGACGGTCCAGATTTCACCACCGTCGAATAGGCTGAAGACGAAGCGTTGACCGGGCGCATCGACCAGGCCGACCACCTTCGAGGTCGCGCCGTTATCGCCATGGGTGGCGGGAATGTCGGCGACGAGATCGAGGGTCTCGGAATCGAAGACCCGGACCCCGCCGGGCTCATAGTTGGATACCGCGACCAAGCGTCCGTCTTGGGAAATCGCCCCACCGATACTGTTGCCGGCCTGCACGACCCGTTTGGCGACGGTGCCGGTCAACAGATCGACCTTGCTCAGGCCGCCGTCGCGGCCGAAGACGAACGCGTATCGGCCGTCGCGGGAATAGACGACCGAAGCGTGGGACAGATCACCCAGGCCCTCGACGGTACTGAGCGAAGTCCCGGTCGTCGTCTCGATGATTTGGATACGGCCCGCCCCACGCTCGACGACGACGCCGAGGTCGCCGGTACCGCGCAGCGGAGCCGCGAGATCGGCCGCGCCCAGAAGGAGCCATCCCAGCACGGCAAGAGAAATGACCGCCAATCGGCGTACGTAGTCACTCTGCATCGGGGAGTCCTTTTTTGAGGTTGGTGACAAGCCAGGCGACCTCGTCGCGATCGATTTCAAACGCCCAAGGCGGCATCGGACTGTCCGGGATGCCGTGAAGAATCACATCGATCAGCGCGTCGTCGGGCCGCCCGGCCAGCGCTGCCGGCAGCAACGGCGGGCCGAGGCCGCCCTTCAGGGTCATGCCGTGGCACGATCCGCAATCGTGGCGGAGCCGATAGAGCAGCTCGACTTTGCGTTCGGAGCCGGGATCGGCCAGCGCCAGGCTGGCGGCGACGGACACCAGACCGAGCGCAACCGCGGCGACCGCTCTAAGCACGGCCGGCCTCGGCCATCAGCATGTCGGGCAACGGCAGCCATGTGGCGGCAAGGTCCGAATTTCGGGCGAAGGCGACGACGTGGCCGATGACCAGCAATGCCGGTGCCGCGATTCCCGCGCTCTCGATATCGGCGGCCAGGTGCTCCAGGGTGGATACGACGACCTGCTCCTGCGGGGTTGTTCCATTGGCGATCGCCGCCGCCGGAATATCGCCCGGCATGCCTTCCGCGATCAGCCCGCCCGAGATTTGCTTGGCATTGGAGAGTCCCATATAGACGACCAATGTCGTCTCGGGGTCGGCCAGGCTCCGCCAGTTCAGGTCGAGGTCGCGGTCGTCGCGGCAGTGGCCGGTGACGAATCGCACGCCGGTCGCATAACCGCGGTGGGTGAGCGGAATGCCGACACCGGCGGCGCACCCCGAGGCGGCCGTGATACCGGGGACAACTTCGACCGCGATGCCGCGGCGGACCAGATACTCGGCCTCCTCGCTACCGCGGCCGAAGATCAGCGGGTCGCCGCCCTTGAGTCGGACGACGATGCGGTCGTGGCGGGCGAGGCGCGCCAACGTCGCGTTGATGTCTTCCTGACACATGGAATGGCGGCCCTGCGCCTTGCCGGCGAAGATTCGGATCGCACCGGCGGGAACGAGGTCAAGGATTTCAACGGCGACCAGCCGGTCGTAAATGACAACCTGTGCCGATTGCAGTAGTCGCTGAGCTTTGACCGTAAGCAGGTCGGGGTCGCCGGGACCTGCGCCTACCAGATAGACGACCGGACGGTCGGACTTTGGCATCTCCTTACCCTCCTGCCGAGCTGGCCCGTCAACAGCAGTACCGGGGAAGAGGGGCAGGCCCGAAGGCCCGCCCCGATTCTCTAGTAGACGTCTTTCCTGGTGTTGTAGACGTTGAACTTTCCGGTCGGCGTGATGATCCGTGGGTCGTCGATGACCTTCTTGAGCTTGCGCGTCTTGTCATCGATGACGACGATCGCGGAGGGTTCATCCTTGCTGTTCCACACCGAGAACCAGATCTCCGAGCCGTCCTTGTTGTATTCGCCCTGGACGACGCGGCGCACGCCTTCGGCGATACCGGACCACTCGGCGACGGGGATTACCTCATAGCCGGCATCCAGATTCTCGATGTCGAAGACGGCGACGGAGGACGCGATCTCGGGCTCCGGATTCAGCGGCGTATCGACCCACAGGTTTTTCGAGTTCGGATGGGTCTTGATGAACAACGAACCGCCGCCTTGGCCCTCGAGCATCTTCGCCACTTTCCAAGCCTGGTCGGGATGGCCCTCGGGATCGGTGCCGATCAAAGAAATGACCTCGTCGCCAAGGTGGCTGGTCGCCCACACCGGCCCGATTCCGGGAACCACGAAGTTGGCGCCGCGACCGGGATGGGGCGTGCCGCCCTGGGTCTCGATCAAGGCGACCAGCTTGTTCTCTTTGGTGTCGACCACCGCGACCTTGCCGCGCGCGTTGGCGGCGACGATGAAATACCGTCCGGTCGAATCGAAACCGCCGTCGTGAAGGAAGCGCTCGGCCTCGATCGCGGTCACCTTGAGGTTCTTGATGTCCTCGTAGTTGACCATCAGGATGTGGCCGGTCTCCTTAATATTGACGATGAATTCCGGGTGGAAATGTGAGGCGACGATGGCGGCGACACGTGGCTCGGGATGGAATTCTTGGGTATCGTAAATCATGCCTCGGGTCGAGACGATCTTGAGCGGTTCGAGGGTGAGGCCGTCCATGATTACGTATTGCGGCGGCCAGTAGGACCCGGCGATCGCGTACTTATCTTCGAAGCCCTTGTATTTCGAGGTCTCGACGGACCGCGCTTCGAGGCCGACCTTGATTTCGGCGACCGTCGTCGGCGGATCCATCCACATGTCGACCATGGTGATCTTGGCGTCGCGGCCGATCGTATAGATGTAACGCCCGGAGGCGGACATCCGCGAGATATGGACCGCGTAACCCGATGGTAGGATCTCGACGATCTCCTTGCTGCCGCCGTCGATCAACGCCACCTCACCGCTGTCGCGCAGGGTCACGGAGAAAATGTTGTCGATATCGAGATCGTTCATTTTTTTCGTCGGACGCTGGTCGACGGGCACATGAACGACCCAAGACGCCGTGACCTCGGGCAGGCCGAATTCCGGCGGCTGCGGCGGCTCGTTGAGGAGATACCGCGTCATGATGTCGATCTCTTCCTCGGTCATGTCGCCCGACGTTCCCCAGTTCGGCATGCCGGCCGGAGAGCCATAGGTGATGTAAGCCTTGAGGTATTCGTCGCCGAGTTCCCGAGTGATATCGGTGGTCAGCGCCTTGCCAGTGGCGCCGTTGCGCAACACGCCATGACAGCCGGCGCAACGCTGGAAGTAGATCGTCTTGGCGATATTGAATTCTTCGTCGGTCAGGGTCGGAACGCCCGGCTTGGCGCCGGCCTGCTCCATCGCTTCGCCTTCAAGCACATCGAGCGAGGGCTGGTACTGCCCACCCGGCGAGGTGTCGTGTTTCTCGATGTCCTCCGGTTTTGGCGCTTGCGCCAAACTCGGATCCGCAATCACCATCGCCATCGCGACAACGCCGGCCAATGGCGCAGCACGCATCCACAACTGCTTTCTCATCGTACTCCCTCCAAGCTAGGTCGCAGGACCCTATGATGCGGCCCTCGAAACGTCCTTGATCTGCGTCAATCGCCCGGCCGCTGGCGCTGATCCCCGGCCGATGGACTCGGGCCGGACGCTTGAGCTATGTCAAAGTGCGCGCCTGAACCGATCGTCAGAATGCCCGCCGTCGAGGCAGTAAAGATGTGTGGTTGGCATTGCGTAATTTGGCGGCGAAATGGGCGAAGGCCGGCCCCGATTTCGGTCAGTGGGGGATGACCCTATTGCGCGGTCTTTTCGTCGCCGTGATTCTGCTCGTCGTCGACATCGCACCGGGGCGCGCGGCGGCCGATGCGGAAATCGACGCCGCCTGGCTCGAGAGCGCGTTCCCCGGGGCCGCATGGGTCGGGCCCAGCGACGGCAGCCCGCCGACCCGCAAGGTCACCCGGCCGGACGGCGAGGTTGCCGGGTATATTCTGTCGACGCAGAACGTCGTTCGGTCGAAGGGGTTTTCGGGCAAACCGATGGACATCCTCGTCGCAGTCGATACCGACGGCATCATCCGCGGCGTTCGCATCCTGGAACACCACGAGCCGATCCTGGTAATCGGCGTTTCCGACGCCGATCTCACCGCCTTCGTCGAGCAATATATCGGCCTCGACATTCGATCGCCGGTGTCGGTGATCGAGGTAAGTGGGGCGACGGCACCTGCCATCGACGCCGTCACCGGCGCCACCGTTTCCTCGATCGTCATCAACGACACGATCCTCCGCGCCGCGCGCGCTGTCGCGATGAGCCGCGGCCTCTTGGGCGCGCAAGGCCTGGTGCTCGAAGAGTACAGTGCCGCGGACTGGGACGCCCTCTTCGCGGACGGTTCCCTGGTCCCACTCCGGGTTTCCGTTGGCGAGGCGCAGAAGCGGCTCGCCGAGCAGGGCGGCCGCCTATTCCCTGAGGGGGTGACGGCCCCGCCGGCGGAAACGGCGCTCATCGAAATCGCGTTCGGCCTCGCCACACCGGCCCGCGTCGGTCAAAACCTGCTCGGCCAAAAGGCGTACAACCGCGAAACGGCGGATCTCGCCGCCGGCGACCACCTGATATTTGTCGGCGGCAGCGGCGCGATGTCGTTCAAGGGAACGGCTTACATCCGCAGCGGGGTCTTCGACCGGGTCCAGATCGTCCAGGGCGACCGCAGCTTCCCCCTGCACCGCGAGGACTACCGGCGCATCGCCGATCTCGCTGTCGGAGGCGCGCCCGTACTTCGTGACCTCGCTCTGTTCCGTGTCGAGGGCGGGCGCGGGTTCGACCCCGGAATGCCGTGGCGCCTGGAGCTCTTGGTTCCCGCCGGCGAACCCAGTGAAACCGATATCCGTGCGGTCTTTGCCGGCGCGTATTCGCTTCCCGACCGCTACCGGCGGTCGGACGTGCCGCCGGACTTTGCTGACAGCGCTCCGCTGTGGCAGGTCTTGTGGTCGGGCCGGCAGACCGAGATCGCGGTCCTGGCGGTCGCCCTGACCGTATTGTTGCTGGCGCTGCTGTTCCAGGACTGGGTCGTCCGTAGGCAGCGGTTGTACACTTGGTTTCGCGTCGGGTTTCTCGTTTTCACCCTGGTCTGGCTCGGTTGGATCATGGGCGCGCAATTGTCGGTGCTCAACGTCCTGACCTTTCTCGAAGCGGTGCGGACCGGCTTTACCTGGGATACCTTCCTGCTCGAACCGCTGATATTTATCCTGTGGGGTCTTGTCGCCGTGACCATGTTGTTCTGGGCGCGCGGCGTGTTCTGCGGCTGGCTGTGCCCGTTTGGAGCCCTACAAGAGTTGACCAACCGGCTGGCGGCTTGGCTCAAGGTTCCTCAATTGCAAATTCCGGCGGCGGTTCACGAACGGCTGGTCGCGCTCAAATACGTGATCTTCCTGGTCATCTTCGGCTTATCGCTGGGTGCCACTCCGCTGGCCCAAAGCGCCGCCGAGATCGAGCCCTTCAAGACGGCGATCATCCTCAAATTCGACCGGAACTGGCCGTTCGTGCTGTATGCGGTGACGATCCTCGGCGCCGGCCTATTCGTCCCGCGGGTCTTCTGCCGTTACCTATGCCCGCTCGGCGCCGCGCTGGCGCTTCCCGCCCGCCTGCATATGTTCCGTTGGCTCCGGCGCCGTTCCGAATGCGGCAATCCATGTCAGCAATGCGCGGTGACCTGCCCGGTTCAGGCGATCCAGCCGCGCGGCGCGATCAATCCCGCCGAATGCATCCACTGCCTGCACTGCCAAGCCTACTACTACGACGAAGAGGTATGCCCACCCCTGCTCCGCCAACGCAAACTCAGCCAGCGCCTGGCCGCCGCCGGCGATTGACGTCGTGGATTTGCCGACTTAGCCGAGGACCTTGTGGAGCCGGGAGTCGCGGTAGCGGAAATGATCGACAAACCAGCTCTTTAGCTGGCTCGCCAGATCTTCGTCGTAGTTCTCGTAGCCGCCATCGTGGTGGCGGTCCATGATGTCGCGAATCTCATCGAGAAGGTGGTCGTGGTCGGATTTGTGATCGGCGTACTGGTCATAGCCCGCTGCGCGCATCATCTTTTCCTCGAGCGCGAAGTGGGCCTGAATCCGCGCATAAACCTCGCCGAGAAAGTCTTCGATTTCCTCGGCTGATGCCTCCGTCCCGAGGCCCGCGTAGAGGTCGTTGAGCAGCCCGATCATGGATTCGTGCTCATAGTCGACGGCGGCGATCCCCGTCTTGAACTCATCCCTCCACTCGATCAGCACCATCGCATCAATTGCCATTCAAATACGCCGCTTTCATTCCGCCTCGTACGCCATCTTTCATATGAAGACGAACCCGCCGGCACTGGACTTGAAATCGATCACGAAAATTTGCCGCGGGTCGAGTTCTATTGTCACTTCGCGCTCGTAGTCGAACCCGTCGGCCCGGTCGCTGTCGCGCAACCTGGCGACCACATGATGCGCGCCGGGCGCGACGGCAAGCGTTCGATACAACCGCGACGGCCCGTCGCCGGACAGTCCGGTCGGCGGCAATGTCTCGCTCAGCATCAATTCGCCATCGAGCTCGATCTCGATGACCACAGGCAGGCGTTCGCGCGGGCAGTCGAAGGGTCGGCGCATGTTCGGTGCAAGCTCGGCGATTTCGTCGGCGGTGCGGCGGTGGCATTCGCCCTTCGTCTTCGCGCCATGGGCGAAGCTGATCTTCACCATCGCCGCCTCGGGATCGAAATGGACATAAGACGGCGCCGATGAAAAATAGCCAAACAAAACGGCGATCAGCAGATAGACGGCGGCCTGACCGGCATATCGAAGGATCTTAGGCATCGATGGTCGCCTCTCGCGGCGGCGGGCTCGTGGTCCCCGGTTTGTTCAGCGGTCCGGATTCCGTCGGCAGGTTATCCGCGAAGTTCTTGGCTTCACGCGCCAATTTCTTCTCCTCCCTCGGCGCCGCCCAGCAGAACCCGATCCGGTCACGCGCGACCCGGCCGCGAAGATAGGGGTCCCGCTGGCGGGCGATTCGCTGCTTGGTCCAACTTATTCCGAAGCGGTTGTAGCATTCGCCATCTGCGCAGCCGGCCAACAGAACGCCATCGAACAGATCGCGGGTGAGCACGAAATCGATGAAGGACGGCGGCAGCGCCCCGATGCACGGCAGGCGGACGGCGGCGACGTTTGCCAGCCTGAGGCCACCGATCGCGACGCCGTGGTCGCAGCCGACCACCAGAACGCGGTGATCGCCGCTCAATCCTTCGGCAGCGGCTTCCACTTCGCGCCGAAGTCCGGCGACTGGACGTTCCGCGAGCTCGATTCCAGGGATCAGCTCGCCTCGGCGACGGAAGGGCATGGCGGTTGGACAGGCGCCGGCACAGATGCCGCAGCCGACGCAAAGCGCCGGGTTGACGACGGCTTCTTCCTCAAACGCGAGACCATCCGAGCGCGGCACCATGGTGATGGCATTGAACGGACAATCGGCCTCGCACCGGCTGCAACCGTTGCAACTCTCTAGATGCACGACCGCGGCCGAGGCGCGCCGCATCGGCGGCATCCACGGCAATATTGCCAACATCAACGACACCGTAATGGCGAACGCCCAGACCGCCCACCCCGACCACATGTCGATCAGCGGATAGCCGAAAAGGTAGAACCAATCTAGCCCGATCGTCGCCGGAATCACGGAGAGATCGGCCGGCGCTTGGCTCACCGCCGGGTGGACGAACGACAACACGAGTAACATCGCGAAGGTTCCGACGGCGAGCCCGCGTGGCGGGTTTATTCTCGGGCGGCTCACGCGTTGCAGATGTATCCAGAGAATGAGCAGCAATGTCAGCGGCACCGCGATGTGCATGAACATCATCAGCGTGAAGAACCGGCTGTCGAGGCTAAGCGGAGTGAGAAAGTTGCGGGCGATTGGCTCGCCGAAGATCGGTAGCACGTCGAACAGCTCGGTCGTCGCGATGGCGACGTACTGGGCGAGTTTGTCCCACACCAGCCAATAGCCGGTGATACCCGAGATAACGACGAGCCAGAAGATCGGCACGCCGGTAAACCAGGTAAACCAGCGTGTCCCTCGATAGCGGTCCAATGAGAATTCGCGCAACATATGTACGGCCATCATCAAAATCAGGCCGTCGGACGCGTATCGGTGGAGGCTGCGCATGACCCCGCCGAGATACCATTGGTCGCGGGTCAGGTACTCGAGCGAATCGTAGGCCCGGGTGGTGCCGGTGTCGAAGAAGATATAGACGTAAATGCCGCTGACCACGACGATCCAGAAATAGAAAAAGCCCAGCGCCCCCAAGTTGTATAACGGGTTCCACGCCGCCCCGAAGAAACGGTCGAGCAGTCGTTCCGCAACCTCAAATCCGGCGCGGAGCGGTGTCTGGACAAGAATCACCGACTCCATCCAGCCTGTCTGAACGACCGGGATGTGCGACCTGCAGCCATCGTTTATGCCTTTCGATGGGGCGGCAGCGGAGCCCGATACGTTCGCCAACCGGCCCGCGCCGCGACGGCGAGCATGCCAAGTAGGCTCGCGCCACCGATTACCAGCATGAAAAAGATCGAGTAGTCAAACTGATAACGGCCGCTTGACGGGTCATAGTTGGTGCAGAATAGGCGGATCCGCTCAACCAGGCTTTCGATGGACGGTCGCGCGGTCGGCTGGGATAGAAACAGGGCCTTGAGTGGTTCGACAAGCGCCGGCGGTTCGAAATTCGCGCCATAGACGTGCTGGTAGACGCGGCCGTCGGTGTCGACCACGGAAGTCTGCGCGATATGCTCGAATCCGACCGGCGATTCCGCGAACACGAATCCCAACTCGTCCGCCAACTGCCGCGCGGTATCGGCATCGGTGCTGAGAAACTCCCAGTTCGCTGCATCGATTCCGTGGCTGTCGGCATAGGCCCGCATCCGTTCCGGCGTGTCCGTCTGAGCATCGAACCCGATGGTGACGACTCGGAACGCGTCGTTGCCGATCGCCTCGCCGGCGACATCGATGGCATCATAGAGCGACTGGACGACGACGGGGCACGAATAGATACACCCGGTATAGACCATGTTGACGACCAGGGGCTTACCGCGAAAGTCGGCTAGCCTTCTCGGCTTGCGGTCCCGATCGAGAAAGGCATAGTCGCTCAAGGATCGGCCGATGGCCGCTTGGCTGTAGGAGATCGCGGCATCGCGATCGAAGATTGAAGGTGCTTGATCCCTGGCATCGGCGACCGCGGCGGTGATCCACGACGCCACGATCAGGGCCGCGGCCGCTACAATGCGCATCGCCGGGGTCCCAGCCGCCTAGCCGAGAGCGAGCCGGTCCACGACGGCGCCGAGTTGCAGCAACGACAGCTGGATGAGCGAGGCGCGGAAATTCGAGGCCGCCGCGGCGGGGCCAGGATCGCGGACCAAGGCTATGCTTTTGGTCACGAAATAGACGCCGCCAAGAACGGCGCCGGCCAAATAGATCCAACCGAGCCCGAAATAGAACGGAACCAACGACAGCGTGACCAATGCGACAGTGTGATAGAGCGTCACCCGTGCCGCCGCGGCATCGCCGATCACCACCGGCAGCATCGGCACCCCGGCTTCCGCATATTGCCGATGGAGAACCGTGGCCAGGCTCCAGAAATGGGGTGGTGTCCACAGGAACAGGACAATCGCGAGAATGACCGGCGCCGGCGCCAAATCGGGGTTCACCGCGGCCGCGCCGGCAAGCACCGCAAAGCTTCCCGACAGCCCGCCGAGTACGATATTGAGGCTGCTGCGTTGTTTGAGCCAGACCGTATAGACGACACCGTAGAAGAAGGCGCCGAGGAATAAATAGAGGGCGACGAAGACATTCAGCGCCCAAACCGCCATCGCGACGGCGACCGCGAGCACCAAGAGAATGATCGTCGGCCATAAGGCACCGACACGGAAGGCGCCGGTGACAAAGGGGCGCCTGCGGGTCCGTTCCATGCGCGCGTCGAGGTCGCGCTCGACATACTGGTTGAAGGCTCCCGCGGCAGCCGACGACAGCAGGACGGCGAGTGCGAGCACGGCGATCTTCCAGGCCGGCGGCAGATCGCCCGGTGTCACGGCGAGCCCGGCCATCGCGCTGAAAGTGATGGCGAGGCCGATCCGCAGTTTGAAGACCGACCCCACCTCTCTCAATAGGCTTCCCATCCTGGTTCCCAGCTAGCTCAGAGGCCACACTTCGGAAAGGAACTTCCAATTGATGAAGTAGTAGAGGACGAAGGCGGTGAAGAAGACGCCGACCAGGATATAGGTCCCCGGCAGGTGCCAGGTGCCCGCCGTGCCATAGGTCATCGCCGCCGGGGTCAGCATCGGCGCCTCGCGCGCCGCCGCTTCTTCGCGGCGTTTGCCGAACAGGATCGAGCCGACGACGACGAGGATGAATATCACCCCGCCGAGGGCGGCCAGAATCGCGGAAATCCCGTTCAGACCCATCATCAGGAACGCCGCCGGCGGATAGTCGAAGCTGAATATCGAGTCGCTGAAGGTGATGTCCCAGTGGCGCCGCGCCACGCCGAGGGTCCCGGCCCCCATCATGAACACCGAGATCCCGGCGACGCCGACGGCGAAGATGTAGGGCTGCCATTTGAGCAAGCCGGGCCAAATCAGCTCGCGGCGGAAGATCAGCGGCACCACCAGGTAGGTGACCGCCATGAAGGCGAGCGTCGTCCCGGCCACTACCGTGGCATGGAAATGCCCCGGCACATAGAGCGTGTTGTGCATGATGAGATTGATCTGCTCGGTGCCAAGGATGACCCCGGAAATGCCGCCGAGGAACCCGAACATGACAAGCGACAGGGCCATGCCGGAGAACGCCGGATTACCCCACGGCGCCCGCCGCAACCACTGGAAGATACCGTGGGTGAAGCCCTTGGCGCGCTGCGCCGCCTCGACCGCGCCGGGGATGCTCATGCCGTGGATCATGCTGCCCAGCACCGCCAGGTAGAGCGCGTAGCTGGTGTTGAACACCTTGTACTCCGAGCTGATGCCCGGCTCGGCGAGAAGGTGGTGCGCCGAGGCCAGTTGCAGAAACAGGATGTACAGTAGGAACGCGAATCGGCTGACCTTCTCCGAGATCGGCCGTGCGCCCAGGACGATGGCGGCGATCAGGTACCATACGGCGACATGGGCGGAGACATTGATCTGCTGCGAAGCATGCCCCATTCCCCACCACACGATCTTATAGACGACGGAATCGATCTCGCTGATGATGCCGACCGACCACAGGAACGTTGGGATGAGGATGATCGCACCCGAGGCAATGGTGAAGACGGCGATGATCGCGGCCACCACCGCGCCGAACGTGACCAGAGGGACTGAACCCTCATAGGTCTTCTCTTCCTTCGCCACGACCAGCGTTGCGAAGAATACCATGCAGCCGATCAGCGCCCCGACCGCGAACAGGATGATGCCGAGATAGAATTCGGGAGCCGCCTGCATCGGCACATAGGACGTGAACATGACGCTCGATTCGCCCTGCAGGACCGCATAATTGACGATCACGGAGCCGACCAGCATCATCGCGAAGCCGACCCAGGCCAACCACGGCGCGGCGAGCCGGCTGTTCAGCAGTATGGCCGACGCGAAGTAGAGGATCGCCATCTCGAAGAAGATGATCCAGAACAGCAGCACGTCGATGCCGTGCGCGGTCAAGACGGCATAGAACGTCTCCGCATCCAGAAGATGGACCGCCGGCCACCGGGTCAACGCGACACCGAGACCGAGCAACCCGCCGACAAGCAGGTAAACCACGGCCACAACCGCATTGGCCTTGATCAGTGCCTCGGCTTGCGAATGGATCTTGAGGCCGGTATCGGGACAGGTACGAAAGGTCGGTGCTTTGGCCATTTTCCCGCTCGCTCTATTCGACGACAAGCAGCTTGCCGACCATGATGTGGTGGCCGATGCCGCAAAATTCGTTGCACACGATGCTGTATTCGCCCGCCTCGGACGGCGTCACGGTGAGCACCAGATCGTAGTTCGGATGGACCTGGATGTTGATGTTCTCGGGCTGCAGGGAGAAGCCGTGCTGCCAGTCCAGGGATGACAGGTGAAGACGGTAGTTCTGTCCCTCTTCGAGCTCGAAGATCGGCCACCACTCCCACAGCCGAGCGATCAAATAGATGTCGCTGCCGGGCGGCGGGTGAACGATCGGGTAACCGGTGACCTCGTCCTCGCGGACTTTGTATTTGTCCGCCAATTCCTCGGCCCTGGCGGCGAAGACCTCGGGGTCCACGCGGTAGGCCTCGTTCGATAGATTCTGCTCGCCGACGATGTGCCAATAGATCATCGCCGAGAACATCACCAGGCCCCAGACGAAGGCGACCGCAATCCAGATCACCTCGGCGCGGCCGATCGGCTCTTTCCACCAAAGCCGTCTTTCCGGAGGGCTAATCGCCATTTCGCGCCCTCCGTTACTTGGCCAGGGGGATGTTGGCGACCTCCATCACCCCCCAAATGATATAGAACACCGTCGGGATGGTCACGCCGAGGAAAAGCAGGAGAAAGGGATTGTCGAGAATCCGCTGCATCATCGGCACCGGACCGTCGTCCCCGTCCGTCGTGTTATCGGTGTCGCTCATCGGGAATTCCCCTTTGTCGCTTCCGGTGTGCGGAAAATCATGCGCCGCGGACGGCGCACCGCATCGTGCCGACAAGTAAAGGGGCGGGTGGGATCGCCGTCCTTGATCTGGGTCAATCCATGGCCAACTTCCGTCGACCGGACGATTTTCAATCGGCAAGCAGACGGCTGATGACGTCGAAGGCGATCAGCGCGGAGACGAAGAGGATGACAAAGAAATAGATCGTTCGATATTCGAACTGCCGTCCGATATAGGTTTCGATTCGGCGCAGGACCCAATCGGAAAGGAAATAGAGCCCGATGGCGACGACGATGAAGAATAGAAATTCCATAGTCTCGACTGCCTAATATTGGAGCGGGTCGGACGGTCGCCGGACCGATACCGTTGATCCGAGACCAGTATGACCAAGATACTCTCTTCATCGGATTGACGGAGATCAATGTTCGCCATCGGTGCGGCCCATAGCATTTGGCCCATTCCACGGCCCGACAGCAGCCGTGTTGGCAGCGGCAGAGAGAACACGCGATGGATTACCAGGATTTCTTTACGACGCGCATCGAGGGCCTCCGTGACGAAGGCCGCTACCGCGTATTCGCCGATCTCGAACGGTGCGCGGGGGCCTTTCCCAAGGCCGCCTGCCGTGGTCCCGGCGAGGCCGGCGACGTGACGGTGTGGTGCTCCAACGACTATCTCGGCATGGGCCAGCACGCCGCCGTCCTGGCCGCGATGCACGAAGCGCTCGACCGCTGCGGCGCCGGCGCCGGTGGAACGCGAAACATCTCCGGCACCAATCATTACCACGTCCTGCTCGAACGCGAATTGGCCGACCTGCACCGCACCGAGGCAGCGCTGCTGTTCACCTCGGGCTATGTCTCCAACATGGCGTCGTTGGCCACTTTGGCTTCCGGGCTTCCCGATTGTGTCGTGCTTTCCGATGAACTCAACCACGCTTCGATGATCGAAGGAATTCGCCACAGTCGCGCCGAGAAACAAATTTTCAAGCATAGCGACCCCGATGATCTCGACCGCCGGCTGGCGAGAATCGACCGTGATCGGGCGAAGATCGTCGCCTTCGAATCGGTCTATTCCATGGATGGCGATGTGGCCCCGATCGCGGAAATCTGCGATGTCGCGGACGCCCACAACGCGATGACCTATCTCGACGAGGTCCACGCGGTCGGCCTCTACGGGCCGCGCGGCGGCGGCATCGCCGAACGCGACGGGCTGACTGGCCGGCTGACGGTCGTCGAGGGGACACTCGCCAAGGCGTTCGGGGTCCTCGGCGGCTACATCGCGGCATCCGCCGCCGTCGTCGATTTCGTTCGCAGCTTCGCCTCGGGGTTCATCTTCACCACCGCCCTGCCGCCTGCGGTAGCGGCCGGTGCGCTGGCCAGCGTTCGCCACCTGAAATCCAGCACCGCCGAACGGCGGGCGCATCAGGAACGCGCCGCGACGCTGAAACGGCGCCTCAAGCGGGCCGGCCTGCCGGTCATGGAATCGGCGAGTCATATCGTGCCGGTCCTCGTCGGCGATCCCGTGCTGTGCAAGGCGATCACCGACCGCCTGCTGGCGGACTGGCGCATCTATGTCCAGCCGATCAACTATCCGACGGTGCCGCGGGGGACCGAACGGCTTCGCCTCACGCCCTCACCCTTGCACGGCGACGACGACATGGAGCGGCTGCTCGCGGCGCTGACGACGATCTGGCGCGATATGGGCCAGAAATTAGCCGCCTAGGGCACCGCGACGACGCCAGGCGCGGTCCGACACCGACATCGCGAAGACGCGAAAAAGGTCGGGAGACCGCGACGCGGAGGGGCCAATGGGACACGGCGCACGGGTCTGGGAAGCGGAAGGCACCGTTCACATCGACGTTCGTGGGCTCGACCCGCCGCAACCCTTGCTCGCGATTATCGAATTGATCGAGGAGCCTGAGACCGGCGGCCCGGTCATCGTCCACCACGACCGCGATCCAATCATGCTCTACCCCGAACTCGCCGAGCGCGGTTGGGATCATGAACATCTGGCCGCCCCGTCCGGCGAGGTGCGCCTCCGCCTGTCGCGGGCCACTGCATGACCCTGGCGGCGACTTTTCTCGGCGGCGCACGGAGCCGGTTGCTGCCGGCCTCGATCCCGTTCAGCTTCTTCGCTGCCGCCGTCGTCTTCCACGTCGCCGGCTGGGCCGCGCTGGTCGCGGCGGCGCCCGACGTGGCTGGTTTCGTCGGCGGATTGGGCGCGCCGCTGTCGTCGTTGCACCTGATCACCCTGGGCGTCCTAGTCATGACGGCGACCGGCGCCGCGCTGCAGCTGCTGCCCGTCGCCACACGCCAATCGCTGCCGGCGCTGTGGCCGCCACGGCTGATTTTTTGGCTGATGGTGCCGGGGGTCGCTTTGATGAGCCACGGCATGGCGGCCGCCGCACCGACGCCGCTCGTCATTGGCGGCACGGCTATCGTGCTCGCCCTGGCGGTGTTCGTGGTCGTGTTCGCCGATAACCTGCGGCGGGCGAAGTCGCTTCCCGTTGTCACCGGTTATGGCTGGGCCGCGGCGGTATCGCTGATCGTTGCGGCCGTGCTCGGCATGGTTCTGATCTTGGATTCCGACCGGGGTTTCCTCGGCGACCGGCTGGCCCTCGCCCACGCCCATGTGGTGGTCGCCGCTTACGGCTTCATGGGCATGCTGGCGCTTGGCTTCAGCCATGTTCTGATGCCGATGTTCGCCCTCTCCCCGGCGCCCTCCCCGCGCTTGAGCTGGTCGGGATTTTGCGCCGCCGTATTGGCCTTGCTGCTGGCCACTGGCGGGTTGGTCTTCGGCTTCGAGAACCTCGTCCTGATCGCTTCGGCCGTCGCGTTGGCGGCGGTCGTCCTCCATCTCCTGACCATGAGCCAAGTTCTGGCGACGCGCATGCGCAAGCGGCTCGGGCTCTCGTTCTTTCTGATCCGCGTCGCCTGGGCCCTGCTGCCGTTGAGCCTCCTGCTCGGTGCCGCAAATGTGCTCGATTCGGCCGGACCGCGCGGGCCCGCCTTGTTCGGCTTCGTCTTGATCTTCGGCTGGTTGCTGACCTTTCTGCTCGGCGTACTGCAGAGAATCCTTCCCTTTCTCGCATCGATGCATGGGTCGCGGCGCGGCGGCAAGGCACCCCTGGTATCCGAATTGACGGCGGAAATTCCGTTGAAGGTTCACGCCGCCTGCCACCTCGGGGCGCTGGTTCTGGTCACCGCGGGCATTGCCATCGACAGCGTCACGCTGGTCCTCGCCGGCGCCCTGCTCGGACTGTGCGGCGCCCTCGCGTTCGCCCTGTTCGCGCTGCTCCTCTTCATGCGGTTGCGCGGCGGCACCCGAAACGCGGTCCGCGAGGCCGGATCTTGATGGCGGTCAAATACGGGGTCCACTGCGGGACCTAAGCTCGGGCCGAACGACTACGGATACGGCCCATGGAACCGACCCATCAGATCACCCGCATACTCCACGACGAGCACGTCGCCAGCTTGACCCTGCTCAACAAACTCGACGATCTGTTGGCGCGAAGCGGGCCGCGCAAGGCGCCGTCGCGCGACGAGGCGGGCATCGGGCCGACGCTGAACGAGCTCTCGGCCGCCATCGGCAGCGAGGTCTCCCATCATTTCGCATTCGAGGAGGCAGAGATGTTTCCCCGCCTCGCCGAATTCGGCGATGGCGATATCGGCGATTTCCTGACCGACGAGCATCGCACCATCCTGCCGCTCGGCGAGCGCGTGGCCGAGTTGGCCGCGGCCGCCACCAAGGACGGCTTCACGCCGGACGGCTGGCAGGAGTTCCACCGCCTCGGCGGGGAACTCGTCGAACGCCTGATGTCGCACATCCAAAAAGAGGAGATGGGCCTGTTGCCGGCGATCGACGACATGCTCGACGACGACACCGACCGCGACCTCGCCATGACCTACCTGGCCGGGCGCTGACAAGCAGCCGTCTGCCGCCTGAGGTTCGAAATCATCGGGCAGCGCGCTACCGTTCGGCCCCGCCGGCGGCTATCATCGGCCCCAAGGACGGCGGAGGCGGCTAGGTGAAGATTGCGATTATGGGGTCCGGCGGCGTCGGCGGCTATTTTGGCGCCCGACTCGCCGCCAATGGTGAAGACGTCACGTTCATCGCCCGAGGATTGCATCTGGAGGCGATCCGCGGCGGCGGCCTCAAGGTCGAGAGCCGGCTTGGCGACCTCCACATTCACCCTGCCAAGGCGACCGAAGACCCCGCCGAGATCGGCCCCGTCGACTATGTTCTGTTCAGCGTCAAGCTGTGGGACACGGAACGTGCCGGCGAAGCGATCAGGCCCTTGATCGGCCCCGAAACGGCCGTCATTTCGCTGCAGAACGGCATCGACCCGGAGGAGACGCTGTGTGCGATCCTCGGCCCCGACCACGTCATGGGAGGGGTGGCGCGGATCGCCGCGGTCATCGCGGCGCCGGGCGTCATTCGACACACCGGCGAGATGGCGGGGGTCGATTTCGGCGAACTCGACAACGCCCGCACGGCGCGCGCCGAGCGGCTTCTCGATGCGTTGGTAGGCGCCGGGGTGGATAGCACCCTGGCCGACGACATCGTCAAGGCCATCTGGCAGAAGTTCGTGCTGCTGGCGGCCTTCAGCGCGCTTACCAGCCTCACCCGCCTGCCCATCGGATCGCTCCGGTCGGACCCCGATACGCGCACCCTGCTGACCGAGTTGATGCGGGAAAATGCGGCGGTCGCAGCGGCGCGCGGCACCGATCTCGGCGCCGGGATCGTCGAACGGCTGGTCGCCGTCGTCGACGGGTTCCCCGACGACATGACCTCATCGATGGCCCAGGATTTGATCCGCGGCAATCGCCTCGAGCTGGAATGGCTTGCCGGCGCGGTCGTAAGAATGGGCCGGGAACTCGACGTCCCGACGCCGGTCAACGGCTTTATCAGAACCGCGCTGAAACACCATGCAGAAGGGTCAGAGACCGATGAGCGCCGGCCGTGAGCGGACATCCGATACCGATGACCCGATCGACCGAATTCGATCCGGGCTAACCGTGCAGACGGCGGACCTTTTCCACCCAATCCCTCACCGCTTCCAAATAGCCGACAAGGAACGCCCGGGTATCTTCGTGTACGAGATTGCCGTCGCCGTCATGCTTGTCATGGGCGGCACCGACGAAGACCTCGGGCCGGTTCATGACCAACCCGTTCAAGAACACGAAGACCTGGCGCAGATGGTACTGCGCCCGAGCGGTGCCGAGATTGCCCATGCTCGCCCCCATGATCGCGATCGCCTTGCCGTCGAAGGGTTGGTTCTCGGTCCGGCTGACCCAATCGATGGCATTCTTGAGCACGCCGGGAATGGAATAATTGTACTCGGGCGTCGCGATCAGCACCGCATCCGCCTCGCGGATTCGCTCGGCCAGGCGCAGGACCGGTGCCGGGAAGCCGTCGGCGTGGAGGTCGGCGTTGTAGGGCGGAATTTGGGAAATATCCTCGATGTCGATATCCATATCGTCTGGCGCCAGTTGCTGGGCGGCCTTCAACAACGAAGTGTTGAACGATGCCTCGCGCAGGCTTCCGGAAATGGCGACGATCTTCATTGCGGGCTCCGTCTTGATAATGACCGGGAAACGGCCTGAAAACGCACCGCTGGGCGGGGCCGCAACGGCGCGGCCGGTCGGCTCCAACGCTCGTCGACTAAAGTAGGCTTCCGTGGTCCTTCATCAAGCCGCCGCCTGGACGCCGGTGACCGCGATCAGGTGATAGACGTCCTCGACACTGCAGCCCCGCGACAGGTCGTTGGCGGGATGGGTAAGGCCCTGGAGGATGGGCCCGATCGCCTGCGCCCCGCCGATCCGCTGGGCGATTTTGTAGCCGATATTGGCGGCGTCGAGGGTGGGGAACACCATCACGTTCGCGTCACCCTTGAGGGTCGAGTTCGGCGCCTTGGCGGCGCCGACCGCATGCACGAAGGCAGCGTCGAATTGGATCTCGCCGTCGACGATGAGGTCGGGCCGCGTCGATTTGACGATCGCCGTGGCGTCGACCACGCGCGAGACACGGTCGTGCTGCGCGCTCCCGCCGGTCGAGAAGGACAGCATGGCGACGCGCGGTGTTTGGCGCACCAGCGCGTCGAAGGAGTGGGCCGAGGAGATCGCGATCTGTGCCAGTTCTTCAACCGTGGGCTCGACGATCAGCCCGCAATCCGCGAACACCAGAACCCCTTTCTTGGGGTGGTGGTCTTCGCAAAGTATCATCAGAAAGAAGCTGGAGACCGTCGTCACGCCCGGCGCGCGGCCAATGATCTGAAGCGCGGCGCGCACGGTTTCGGAGGTGGTTGCGACGGCGCCGCCGATGCTGCCGTCGGCATCGCCCTCGCGCACCATCAAATTGGCGAAGACAAGCGGGTTGCGAACCGCCTCCCGCGCCGCATCGATATCGACCCCCTTGTGGCGGCGCAACGCGTGATAGGCGGCGGCGTAGTTCTCGACCGCCGGCGCCGCCGCCGGATCGACAATCTCGAAATCGGCCGGGTTGGCGCCGATCGCCGACAACCTGTCGCCGACGACCGACGGTCTGCCGATGAGAACGGGGTGGGCGATTCCGTCCTGCACCGCACGCACCGCCCCCTCGGCGATCCGCGGGTCCTCGCCTTCCGCCAGGACGATGCGTTTCGGAGCCGCGCGCGCGGCGGCCAGGATGTCTTCGAGCGGCTTCATCCGGTTCCCCTCACAGTCAAGCCGGCGCGTGCTGGCGGATGACGAAATGCTTGGTCGTGGTCTCGATCACGTCCCAATAGCCACGGAATCCGTTCGGGATAAGGAAGGCGTCGCCGGTCTTGAAACTTTGCTCCCTACCCGCCTCGTCGATCAGACGCGCGTGACCGGAGAGGATAACGCAGAATTCATCGCGGTCAGTAAACGCGCGCCATTTTCCAGGCGTGCTGGTCCAGGTTCCCGCGATCACATTGCCATCGGGGCTTTCGAACCTGGTCTGCGTGACGTGGCGCGGGTCGCCGGCGATCACCCGCTCGGGCAGATCGCTGAGCCGGCGTTCGGTGACGCCGAGTGGTTCGGCGGAAAAGTCGACGACGGCGGTGTCTGACATGGCACGGGTTCTCCGTTGCGGTTCTGCGATCGACCGAGGTCCCTGACGCGAGCCAGGATGAAAACGGCCATGAAAAAGCATTTCGGCGAAGGTTGGGGTAATCGCCGTCGGGCCTCGTCGAGGGCATGGCAGCGAAGTCTCCGTACCGACCGCCGCAATCACCTTCAACCGCGCTCGGCACGTGAGACCATGGAACGGCGGGCGCTTGCGCCCGCTTCCACATCCATGGCACCGGTCGCTCAATTCGGCTGTTGCGGCCTCATGTCGCTGAGGTCGATGCCGGCGACCTGGACCGGCGCCTTCATCGCGTCGCGGCGGAAGGGATCGCCCAACTCCTGGTTGAGCACGGCCTCGATGAAGGTCGTGACGCCGTCCTCCATTTGCTCCTTGATCGCCGTCCTGAGCGCCTCGGTCAGCCCATCCATGGTGTCGGCTTTCACGCCCTTGACCCCGCAAGCATCGGCAATCTTGGCGTATTCGACGCCGACATTCAGCTCGGTGCCGACGAAATTATCGTCGTACCACAGGGTCGTGTTGCGCTTCTCCGCACCCCACTGGTAGTTGCGGAAGATCACCATGGTGATTGGCGGCCAGTCATTGCGCCCGCAGGCAGTCATCTCGTTCATCGAAATGCCGAAGGCGCCGTCACCGGCAAAGCCGACGCACGGCACGTCCGGGCAGCCGATCTTTGCGCCCAGGATCGCGGGAAAACCATAGCCGCATGGCCCGAACAGGCCCGGCGACATGTATTTGCGTCCCTCTTCGAAGGTCGGATAGGCGTTGCCGATGGCGCAATTGTTGCCGATATCGGTCGAAATGATCGCTTCCTTGGGCAGCGCTGCCTGGATCGCACGCCACGCCTGACGCGGGCTCATGCGGTCGGGATCGCGTTCGCGGGCTCGCTCGTTCCAAGTGATGCCCGGGTCGTCCCCCTCGTGGTCCATCGACGAGAGTTCTTGCAGCCAACGCGACTTGGTTTCCGCGACAAGATCCTTGCGTTTCTGCCGGTCGGTTTCACCTGCGGTTGGCGAGAGCTGCTCGAGAATTTGCTCGGCGACACGCTTGGCGTCGCCCTGGATGGCTTCGGTGACCTTCTTGGTCAATCCGATCCGGTCGGCATTGATTTCGACCTGGATCAGTTTGGCGTCCGTCGGCCAGTAATTGATTCCGTATCCCGGCAAGGTCGAGAACGGATTGAGCCGTGTGCCCAAGGCCAGCACGACGTCGGCCTTGGAGATCAGCTCCATCGCCGCCTTCGAGCCGTTATAGCCGAGCGGCCCAACCGACAGCGGATGCGAACCCGGAAAGGCATCATTGTGCTGGTAGTTGCAACAGACCGGCGCGTCGAGCCGTTCCGCCAGATTTTTGGACGCCTCGATGGCACCGCTGATGACGACACCGGCACCGTTGAGGATCACCGGGAACTTCGCCTCCGACAAGAGCCTGGCCGCCGCCGCAATCGCCTCCTCGCCGCCGCGCGGACGCTCGAGGCGAACGATCTGCGGCAAATCGATATCGATCACCTGGGTCCAGTAGTCGCGCGGCACGTTGATCTGAGCCGGACCGCAACCACGCCAGGCTTTCTCGATCACCCGGTTCAGCACCTCGGCGATGCGAGCGGGGTCGCGCACCTCCTCCTGATAGCAAACCATTTCCTCGAACAGCGCCATCTGCTTGATCTCCTGGAAGCCGCCCTGCCCGATGGTCTTGTTCGCCGCCTGGGGCGTCACCAGAAGCATCGGCGTGTGGTTCCAGTAAGCGGTCTTGATCGGCGTCACGAAGTTCGTGATGCCGGGACCGTTCTGCGCGATCGCCATGCACATCTTGCCAGTCGCCCGGGTGTAGCCGTCGGCGCTCATGCCGGCGTTGCACTCGTGGGCGCAGTCCCAAAACGTGATTCCGGCGGCTGGAAACAGATCCGAGATCGGCATCATCGCCGAACCGATAATGCCAAAGGCGTGCTCGATCCCGTGCATCTGGAGGACTTTGATGAAGGCCTCTTCGGTGGTCATTTTCATGTCTGCGTCTCCTAATTCTAGAATTGGGTTTGATCGGGTCAAAACAGTTCGTCGTTGAGGTAGTACCAGTGGTACATGACCCGCTGACCCAGCCGTCGGAACGGTGTGAGGATGCCGTGGCTCGGGAGCGGCGAAGTAAAGATCGGCAGGTCGAGCCCGTGGCCTTTGCCGGCCACCATCTGCGCCATGCGCCGGCCCGCCTGAGCCGAGTACATCACGCCGTTACCGCCGTATCCCATGGCGTAGTAGATCGACTGGTCGGGATCGGGCTGGAAGATGCGCGGCATCATGTCATGGCTGACATCGACCCAGCCCCACCAGGAAAAGTCGAGGTCGATCCCTTGCAGCGCCGGGAATTTGCGGTAGAGCCCCTTCTGCAGCAGTTCGAGATGCTTAGGGTTTTCGGCGTCTTGCCCGGTGATCGCGCTGCGGCTGCCGATCTGCACGCGGCCGTCCGGCAGGAATCGATAGTAATGGCGCAGCGTGCGGGTGTCGGTCAGCGGCGAACAGGTCTTGAACCCGCAGACCTCCTTCTCCTCGTCGCTCAGCGGACGGGTGACGATCGAATTCGAGAGGATCGGCATCAAACGGTTCTTGGTCCTGTTGCTCAGCCCCGGGGGCGTATAACCGGCGGTCGCCAGTGCGACCGCGCGCGCCCGCACCGTACCGCCGGGCGTGGTCAAATGATGAACGCCGTCCTTGATTTGCCAGCCCATGACCGGGCTCGCGGGGTGAACCTTCGCGCCCAGCTTGCGGGCCAGGTTCTGGTACCCGAAGGCGAGTTTTGCGGCATGAATGCAGGTGCCGTCCGGTTCGTGCATGGCGCCGGCCGCCTCCTGGTCCTTGACGTGATGCTCGTGCAACTCGTCGCGGCCCATGATTCGCGAGCCATAGCCGAACACCTCGTTGAGGAGTTTCGATTCCTTCTCCAGCTTCGGCATCACGCCCGGTTTGTGCGCGATGTAGTAATGTCCCCCCGGCTGCGGATCACAGTCGAACTCTCCGGACCCGATCAAATCGCGGAATAGGTCAAACGCATCGCATACCTCGGCGTGCATCCTCTTGGCGACGTCGACACCCCAGCGTTGGATCCACTGCGACCGCTTCAGCCGTCCCGACGATATTTGCGCCTGGCCCCCGTTCCGCGTGGAGCAGCCCCAAGCGACGGTATTGGCCTCAAGAACGGTGGCCTTGATGCCGTGTTCCTTGGCCAGATGAATGGCGCAGGATAGGCCGGTATAGCCCGAGCCCACGACGACCACGTCGACATCGACGTCGCCGGGGATCGGGCCGTCATCGTCCGGCACCGGGCCTGCGGTGCCGATCCAGTAGGTCGGCGCGTAGTCCCGGTTGTGACCCGGGCCGGCATCGACCAGCGGATCGTAACGGGGATCGTAGCTAGCCCTGGGCCAGTTTTTCGGTCTGAGTTGATCAGGCATCTTCCATTCCTCATGCGCGCCAGCGGACGCGACCAATGTCGGGTCAAGAACCTTGCAAAGGCCTGCCCTTGCGGAATGCCTGCTTCACGACGATGCGGCCGTCCCGAACGGTGAAGAGATCGGCGCCCTCGGTCTCGATCCGCTTGCCGTCCGAATTGGTGCCGATGAAGGTCCACTCTGAGACTGCACGGTCGCCGCATACGTAATGGCTGTGATGGTCCCAATGGGCATCGGCCATTGCCGTCCACACCGCGGCAAACGCCTCGGCGACCGCCGCCGCGCCCTCGATCCTATTGCCGCAAACCTCGGGGCCGCCGACGGTGTAGAACACGCAATCGTCGGCGAAGCACTTCATAACACCCTGAACGTCGTGACGATTGAACGCATCGAACGTCGCGGCAAGATCCTCGGCGGTCAGCGTGTTGGACATTTCGTTCTCCGTTTCTCCGATGCGGCGGCGCCGTCAATCGGCATTCAAAATATCGGTCGCGAACGGTGGCCGAACCGAAGCAATTCGGTATCCAGGCCCCTCCCGGCCAAACCGGCCGGGGCGATACGCAAGACCAAATCTACCATCAGTACCCTAGAGGTCCGCGGACCTCGGCCCACCGCCCGCCCCGGACTAATAGGCGCGTGGAGCGGGATCTTGGTTTGGTGAGCCACAACCGCTTGCCAAGCATAATTCGCCCGGAATACGGCGCATCTGAGAATCTCATCCCGTCGCAACCAGCTAACGGGACACCAATCGCGTTCCGATTACTGGACCTTTTCGTAAAAGCTGGCGTCCACGCTGGCGTTGTAATCGTCGAGTGCGTTGTCGATCTTGCCCTGTTGCCGGAAGAAGTCCGCAACCTCTTTGACGAAGGTCTGCACGCCGCCCAGCATCCAGACCTCGGTCAACTGATCGGATCGCGGAAAAAAGTCGAACAAGGACAGAACGATGTTCGACTCCTTCAGGTCCAGCCCGGCGGCTCCGGCGATCAAGGGCTGGGCCTCCTCCGGGTTGTCGTCGAGGTATTCGGTCGACCGGTCGGTCACCGCCAGAAATTTCGTCACTAGCTCTGGATAGTTGGTGGCGAAGTCGTCGGTAACGGCGATGATGTCGAAGGATCGGATGCCGAGGCGTTCCTGTTCGTAGGCGGACAGCAGTTCCCAACCGTGGCCCTTCATCCGCCGCAGCGGCCCGCCCCAGGAGCAGCCCATCGCCAAGTCGCCGCGAATGAAGGCGGCGCCGATTTCCTGCGGCGACATATCGATTACGTCGACCTTGTCGACGTCCACACCGAGAATGTCAAAAGTGCGCAGCATCTTGTAGTGGGTCACCGTGTTGAGCGGTACGCCGACCTTGCGGCCTTCGAGTTCGTGCGCATTGGCCCGGTCGATGGCCTCCTTCTTGTAGATGACGCAGTTGTCGTTGGCGGCATAGGAAACCGCGACGCCGACCGCCCTGATCGGAGCGCCGGCGGTCACCGCGAGGGCGAACGGCACCACACCCATGGAGTAGGAGATGTCGACTTCGCCGGCGACCATGGCCTCGGCCATCGCCACCCCGGTCGGGAAGGCGCGCCATTCGACCTCCACCCCGAGTTCCTCGTCGTACCACTTCTCGGCTTGAGCCACCTGATTCGCGGTCGGCCATTCGCGGAAGTAGGCGACGGTGACCTTGTCGGGCATCGCCGCGAGGGCCGATTCCGCGGCAAGGCTACCGGCCAAAAGCAGTATCGCGGCGATTAATCTCATCATCTCCAGTCCTCCGCGCGAACAATTCGTCAATCGAGAGCCCCCAGGGGCACGACCAGAGTCGGGACCTGGGCGCGGCGCAGCACGCTCTTCGCCACCGAACCGAGAAAGGTGTGAAGCATTCCCCGCTCGTGGGAGCCCATGACGATCAGGTCGCAATTGTGCTCCTTGGCGGATTTGAGGATCTCCTCGGCGGGGAAAGACTCGCAGACTGTGACCGACTTGATCTGAGCACGAATCTTGCGATCGTCGCCGGTCTGGGCCGCCCAAAACTTTTCCTGCCTGTCCTCCAAAGCCTTGCGCGCCCGCTCGACCCTGAGTTCGAGCATGTCGTGCCGTTTGGTGTCGTCCTGGATATAGACCTGGACGGCAAAGGTGGCATCCTCGGATAGCGGCTCGAGAACATGCAGCAGGTGGATATCGGCGCCGGTCAATCTGGCCAGATAGGCCGCATAGCTGAACGCGTAGAGGGAGTTCTGCGACAGGTCCGTGGCGTAGAGCAGGTTCTTGATGTCGTGTTGCATTCCTTTGATCCTCGTCGGCGGATCCGGCGATCAATAGCCGAATACACGGGGCAGCCAGAGCACGATTTCCGGGAAAAAGGCGATAATGAAGATCGCCACCGTGTTGATCGCGGCGAAGGGCAGAGCCTTGATCGAAATTTCTTCGATCGAGATCTTGGCGATGCCCGAGGCGATGAAGAGGTTGTCGCCGAGCGGCGGAGTCTGGAAGCCGATGCCCAGGGCGCAGACCAGGACGACGCCGAAGTGAATCGGGTCGATGCCCAGGTTGTAGGCGATCGGCAACAGCACCGGCGTCAGAATCAGGATCGTGGCGAGCGTCTCCATGAACATGCCGACGAACAATAGGAATACGATCAGCATGGCCCAGATCAGGTAGATGTTGTCGGTCGCGCTCAGCATCGCGTCGGCGATGATCGCCGGGATCTGATTTTCCACCAGCAGCCGGCCGAACACCGTCGCCGTGAACAGGATCAGGAGCACGCGCCCGGTCAGCCAGGTGGTGGTCTCGAGCGAGCGCATGACAGCCCGCCAATCGAGCTCCCGGTAAATGAAGAAACCGACCACCAGGGTATAGAAAATCGCGATGATCGCCGCCTCGGTCGGCGTGAAGAAGCCCGAATAGATACCGCCCAGGATGACCAACGGCGCCATCAGCGCCCAGAAGGCCTTGTAGAGCGAGCAGAGGATGTTGCGGGCCGAGAAGCCCTCGGAGGTGCCCCGGTAGCCGCGCCGCTTGCAGATGATGTAGTTCATGATCAGCAGGCTGAGCGAAATCACCAGCCCGGGGATCACGCCGGCAATGAAGAGCTTGGGGATCGAGACGGTCTGGAAGACGCCGAATTTCTCAACCGCGTCGGGCGGCGGCTGCAGGCCGAGCGCGGCGATACCGAAGATCACCATCGGGATCGAAGGCGGGATGATGATGCCGAGACTGCCCGAGGAGGCGGTGATCGCCGAGGCGACGCCCCTGTCGTAGCCGCGATCGATCATCGCCGGGATCATCAGCATGCCGACCGCGGCCGTCGTCGCCGGGCCGGAGCCGGAAATGGCGCCGAAGAACAGGCAGCCGAAAACCGTCGCCGCCGAGATGCCGCCGGTGAAGGGTCCGGCAAAGCTTTCCGCGACGTTAACCAGCCGCCGCGAAATACCCGCCGCCTCCATTAGGGCACCGGCGAGGATAAAGGCCGGCAACGCCATCAGCGGGAACGAGCCCACCGACGTGAAGGCGATCTGCACGAATTTGATGGGGTTTTCCCCGAGATAGAGGAAGGACACCAGGCCTGCCACGCCGAGCGACACGGTGATCGGCGCCCCCAAGGCCAAGAGGCCCAGGAAGGAGCCGAATAGAATCAGAACGATTGTGGCTTCCATTTAAATGCTCCCCCAGCTGCAGGCCTTGTCCGCGGCCTTGTGCCCTGGAATCGGTAGTCCGTTATTGGCCCGTCTTGGCGCCCTCGGGGTTCTCCCCGTCGCCCTCTTTCATCATTTTTTCGACTTCCATCTGCTCCGGATCGCGCACGTCGATACCCTTGACGATGCGCAGGTAGTTGGCCTGGATCACCCGGAAGGTCATCAGCGCAAAGGCGACCGGCAGAACCATGTAGATGTACTTCATGGGAACGCCCAGGGTCTGGGACTTCCAGAACAGGTTCATCTTGAAGAACACGAAGTCGATGCTCAGGTAGATGAAGTAGCAATTGAAGAAGATCCAAAAGAGGTCGGCGATGCCCTCGATGTAGTTGACCACCCGGCGCGGCAATTTCCCGAACTGGAAAGTGACCCGATTGTGAGCCGAAAGCTTGGCCGCATAGCTGGCGCCGAAATAGGCGAACCACACGAACATGTAAGTCGCCAGCTCCTCGCTCCAGGCGATCGAGTAACCGAAAACTTCGCGCGATATAATCTGGGCGAACAGCAGGCAGACAAAGACCGCCAGCAATGTCCGGCAAATATAGCTTTCGATACTGTTCAGAAATCTAAAGATGGCCAGTGCCATGGCCCCCGCCTCCCTCACGCCCGGGATAAGCGCGCTCAAGCAACGGCAAGAGCGAGCTTATCCCTCATGGCGCGGTAAGTTCCGTCCTGATAAACGATCGTTCAGCGTCTGGACGGGCTATTGCACTTCCGGACGGCCAAGGATGCGCATCACGTTGTTGAGTTTTTCCTTGCCGCCGATGCTGTCGTAGAACTTCGGCCACACCGCGGTCGTCGCGGCCTCGATCCACTCCTTCTCCTCATTTTCCGGCAAGTCGATCTGCATACCCTTGGCGACCAGGTCTTCCTTGATCGCCGCCTCGCTGGTCCGCAGGTGCTCGGCCGAATGTAAAGTCGCCGCCTTGCCCGCATCGAGGATCGCCTGCTGGACTTCCGGAGACTGCTCCTGGAATACCGCTTCGCTGATGATCAGGGGCTCGATCGAGAAGATGTAACGGATCTCGGTGATGTACTTCTGGACCTCGTAGAACTTCATCGAGTGAACCGTCAGATACGGATTGTCCTGACCGTCGACCACCTTCTGCTGGAGCGCGGTGAAGGTCTCGGACCACGCCATCGGCGTCGGGTTGATGCCCCAGGAATTGTACGAGTCGATCATGATCTCGTTCTTGGGCACGCGGATCACCAAGCCGTCCAAGTCCTCGAGCGTCTTGACCGGCTTCTTGGAGTTGGTCAACACGCGGAAACCGGTATAGGTCCAGCCGATGATGCGGACGCCGGCATCGCGGATCGTGTTCTCGATGAGTTCCTGACCGACCTCGCCCTGGGTCAGCGTGACCGCGTCATCCAGGCTCAAAATGACGTAGGGCAAGGAAAAGACGCCCACGGTCGGCGAAAACGGGGTCACGTTGTTGATCGCCAGGATTGAGAAGTCGAGCGTGCCCATCGCCGCCTCGTTGACGGTATCCTGCTCGCTGCCCAACTGCCCGTTCATGAATAGATCGGCGGTGTGTTCGCCGTTCGTCTTTGCCTCCAATTCCTCGACGAACTTCTTACCAAGCTCATGTTGGGCGCTGCCGGCGGAGTCGCCGACGGCCATCTTGAAGGACTTGGCGTAAGCGTCCGGGCTGGCCCAAAGCAGCAACACGGCCGCAAAGCCGACCAGCTTCGCAACATTATTTCCGAGTCTCATCAATGCCTCCTGTTCATTTCTGTGCATTGGAAATTGCTTCGCGTGACCTTGGCTTATAGCGTCGAGCGCCCTTCACCACATAGGTCCAGCTTTCGACGACCTATAGCGCCAATAGCACGCGCCGCCGCGACGGGGCGAAAAAAAACTACCATATTTTAACAAATTAAACCAAAGTTCGCGCAGACTCAGTTGGACGGAACCGGGCCCACCTGTCGGCGGCAATCGGGGTGGCACCACGATCGATTATCCCTCGAAGAGTGTTCGGATATCCGTACTGGACTCCTTGCCGACCCGGTCGAAGCTCTCGTCGAGCCAACGGGTCGCGGCTCCGCGGCCAAGGTCGCGCAAATGGACTAGAAATGTCCATTCGGCGTTGAGTTTGCTGGAGGCGGAGAGCGCCGACATTTCCTCGCCGCCGTCTACTCGGTGCAAAAGGA
Source organism: Alphaproteobacteria bacterium (assembly GCA_024244705.1). Taxonomy (NCBI): domain Bacteria; kingdom Pseudomonadati; phylum Pseudomonadota; class Alphaproteobacteria; species Alphaproteobacteria bacterium. The sequence continues at coordinate 10,245 of JAAEOK010000080.1, read as the reverse complement.
CTTCCTTGTAGTGCGACCGATCCAACTTGCCTTCATCGATTAGCCGGGTGACGAACTCGATCGCGCGCAGTTCCTTTAGGAGCGAACTGTTGAATGCAATCTCGTTCATGCGGTTGAGAATCTCGCGCGCGGTCCGCGGCGTTGTTTTTCGCTCGATCGGATTGATCTGCACCAGAATCACATCGTTGGAAGCGCAGGAGTCGAAGAAGGGGAACAGAGCCGGATTTCCCATATAGCCGCCGTCCCAATACGGTACGCCGTCGATTTCAACGGCCTGAAACATCAATGGCAGGCAGGCCGAGGCCATGATCACGTCCACCGTAATCTCATTACAAGTGAAGACCCTTACGCGGCCGGTGTGAACGTTGGTCGCGGAGACGAACAGTTTCATCCTGTCACAGGCAGCGACCCGATCGAAATCGATCTGGGCCTCGAGGAGGTCCCTGAGCGGGTTGTGGTTGAGCGGATTCAATTGGTAGGGAGATACCAGCCGCGTCAGGTGATCGAAGAACAGGTAGCCAGGCGAGGTGTCGAGGCTCCAGTCGCCCATGAACATGTTGACGAGCGACCGCTGGATCGGGCTCTTGGCGGCCTCCCGACTGACGGCTTGCCAGAAGTCCTCCAACGCCTGGCGCGCACCGACTGGCCCGCCTTTCATGATGCCGTCGGCCACGACGACCGCGTTCATGGCCCCGGCGCTCGTCCCGCTGATGGCTTCAAACCCGGTTCGGCCGTCTTCCAGAAGGCGGTCGAGCACGCCCCAGGTAAAGGCGCCATGCGCACCACCACCCTGCAGGGCGGCATTGACCATCTTGGGCGATCTTCCCGTGGCTTCTTTGGCGTTCATTGTGATGTCCGTCCGGCGTCGATTGACAAAATGGCCCCGACAATAGAGGCCGCCATCCAAGACTCAGGTGTCATCGCAAACGCTATACCAAATTCTTTACGTCGGACGAGAACGTCGGGAAGCTGAAGACATCGCTCTTGATCTGAGCCGCCGTGATTCCGTGTTTCATCGCGAGCGCGAAGAGATGGATCAATTCTTCACCGCTGTGGCCGACAATTTGCGCGCCCACGATATTACCACTCCCTTCCTCGACCAGCACCTTGGCCCAGGCGACGGTTTCGCCGTAGGTCTTGCCCGAGAACCAATCTCTCATATCGGATGTCGTCGCGGTAACCTTCAACTCCTTGTCCTCGGCCTCCGTTTCCGTAAGGCCGACGCTGGCCAGCGCCGGCACCGTATAGACGCAATTCGGCACGGCCCGATAGTCGGGCGCCTCGCTGGCGCCGGTGACGATGTTTCGACCCACGACTTGACCCTCATAGGTCGCGAGGGGCGAGAGTTGAGCGGACGATACCAGGGCATCGCCGCAGACCCATACCGATGGGTTCGAGGTCGACCGCAGGGAAGCATCCACCTCGATTCGGATGCCGTCATGACGGATGTCGCCGGCTTCGAGTTCGAGAGTATCGACATTGGCGACACGGCCGGTGCCGTTGACCACGCGGTCGGCGTCGATCTCCGCTTCGCGGCCATCGTGGACATGGCGCACACGAAACCTGTCGTTTACCGACGCGACCTCGTTCACCTCGACACCGGTCTTCACCGTGACGCCGATCATCTCGCTCTCTTTCTGAATCTCGGCGACCGCATCGGCGTCCTGCCGCGGGAGCAGCCGTGGCAAGGCCTCCAGGATCGTCACGTCGGCGCCGGCCCGGGCGTAGACGTGACTGAACTCCATGGCGATCACGCCGCCACCGATGAACACCACCTCTCGCGGCAGCTCGCGCTCGCTTAAGACGTCGTCCGAGGTGATCAGGTGCTCCGCGCCCGGAATCGGCAAGGGCCGCGGCTTCGAACCGGTGGCAATCACGATGTGGTCGGCCTCGAGGATTGTGTCATCGACGGCGACGGCGTTCGTCCCGACGAAGCGGGCATGGCCGCGAAAGACATCGCCTCGCTTTTGGGCCAGGTTGGCCATCCCCTCGGGCACCGACGCGACCATCGCTTTTTCCCGATCGATCAACCTGGCCCAGTCCAGTCTGGTTCGCCGACGTCGATGCCATGAATCTTGGCGATCTCGATTTCGTGCAGGGCGTGAGCCGCAGCGACCAGAACCTTCTTTGCGTACAGCCACGGTTCGGGCAGGTACCGCCGAAATCCCACTCCTCGACGAAGGCGATCCGCCGGCCGGCTTCAGCCGCAACTGAAGAGACGCCGAATCCCGCATTGCCGCCGCCGATTATCACGATGTCGTATCGATTGGTCATTTTCCTCGTTCCTTCAGATCAAGCTCCGGCGTGAATTGATACCGCGTTCTCGATTCGCGTAGGTGCCGTCATCGCCGTGCTGTCGCCGGAAAGCAAACGGCAATGCATGCTACGGGTTACGCCCCCCTAGAGTTCAAGCACGACGCCCTGGTCCTCACCGCAGGTCGCGTCACCGGCACTCGACCTGGGCGTCGCGCAACAGATCAGCACGTCATGGTCGCCATGCGGTGCGACCGGTTCCTCTATATAATCGACTTTGCCGCACCTGAGCCGAGTGACACAGGTGCCGCATACACCAGAACGGCAGGAGAAGGCGGGATTGAGCCCGGCGGCTTCCGCCAGTTCCAGAAGCGTGCCTTTGTCGGGCGACCATTTGGCCTCAACGTCAGAATCGGCAAAGCAAACCGAGACGGGACCTTCGACGGGCGTGCCCAATGGCGAGGCCCGCTTCGGCCCGCCGTCATGTTTGAGGACAGTGGCCGGCCCGAAAGATTCATAGTGGATTCGGTCGTCGCGGACCCCGAGTGCGGTCAACCCGTCATACAGCTCCTGCATGAAAGGCTGCGGGCCGCAGAGATAGAAATCATAATCGTCGAAAGGCAACAGCGATTTCATCAATTCGACGTCGACGTGGCCTTCGCTATGGTACGTCTCACCGAGCCGATCGGTTTCCTCCGGTCGGCTGAGACGGAGATGTACGGTCAGGCTGTCATGTTCGGCGGCGAGACCGCGAACATGGTCGCCGAATGCGAGCGCCCGGCCGTTCCGGGCGCCATGGATGAAGTAGGTGCGGCGAAAATTCCGCGTCCGCAGGCCCTCGTTGATGAGATGGTTGGTCATCGCGATCATTGGCGTGAGGCCGACCCCGGCCGATACCAAGACCACCGGGCGGTTGCTCGACCCGTCGAGGACGAATTTCCCCCGCGGCGCCATGGCCTCGAGACGATCGCCTTTCTTCAGGTGATCGTGGAAATGGTTCGAAACCAACGCATCGCCGCCTTCGCGTTTGATCGATAGACGGTAGTGGTTCGCATTGGATGCGTCCGACAGCGTGTAGGTGCGGATCAGCGGATCGTCTTGTCCCGGGATGGTCAGTCGTATGGGGAGGAACTGCCCGGGTTCGTGTCGGGCCGGCGTCTTGCCGTCGGCGCGGCGCAGATAGAAAGAGGTAATCACCTCGCTCTCTGGCTGGATGTCGCAGATCTCGTAGGGCAGGTAGACGTTACGCTCGTTTTCGGCGGCGATCGTCTGGGCCGCCTGCGCCCAACTCCCGGTGTGCTCCAGCATGGGCGAATATTCACCGAAGTCGAAGCGCAGCGGCAGGCTGTCTTCGACCCGGACCACCTCTTCGGCGCGAAAGCGAATCAACCGCTCGGCCCCTGCGAAGGCATCGACTTCCTCCCCTTCCCAGACGATCTCGGCCTCACCGGTCATGTAGACGAGATCTCCGGCCTCAAAGTCGACGAACAGGAAGCCGGCCTTGGGATTGACCACGATGTTTCCGACCGTGTTGAAGTGGTTGTTGCCCGAGAAGTCGGGAAAAACAAAGGTGCGGTCGTCTTCTACGCGGACGAAACCGGGGCTGCCGCCGCGGTGCGAGACGTCGGCGCCTTGCGAGGCGGTATCGCTGTGTTTCGAATAGGCGGTCGCGATGAACAGGGTATCGGCGCGCTCGATCAGGGCGCGGGTCCGCCGGTCGAATCGATCCGCACGGCCGACCGGGCGCTTTCGCGCGCCCTCGTCAATTTCCGGCAGCATCTCCAGCGCTCGGGTTTGGATGTATTGCGGGCAGTTGCCGAAAGCCTGGGCGACCGTGATGGCGAAGCGGCCGGGCTCGACGGAGCTGATCGTCCCGACCATTCGGTTTCTCCGCCGGGTCTCGAACTGAATCCCAAGGACACCGACATCGGCGCCCGGCTTCAACGTCCCATGAAGCGGGTCGCCGAACAGGGGGCCGGCGGCGACTTCAAGCGCGCCCGCGTCCGGGCTGGTCATGAAGCCCGGCCGGCCCGGAACCAGGGAGGCCCAAGGCCGTCCTCGGTCATCGACCGTACCGAGCATCACGAAGGGCAGCTCGGCGTAGAACTGCCTGTGCTGGTCCGGCATCGCGTCGCGGACCACGCGTCGGGCGAAAGATTCTATCCGGTCGCGGACGCCGAGCCGTTCCTGGACTTGCTGCTCCCCCTTATGGAAAGGGGAATCGCCGTAAGGCCAGCCATCAGGCATTGATCTCACTCCTCACTAACCGCCGGCGCCCACTTTTGGTTGCGGCGATGGCCGGCGGCGACTCTTCGGGAAATCGGTGTCGTTGCCTTCGCCGGCTGCAGACGACGGCTTACGGATCGCCTCATGCGGCGGGTGCGATAAATTCCATGCGGATACCGCCGGGGATGAAGCACATCATGTGCTGCGTCGCCCCACCACCCAGCGACTCCGGCGCAAATTCGATCTCGACGCCATCGGTCTTGGCTAGCTTGTCGTGCAACGTTTCGAGGACGTCCGCGTTCTCGACCTTCAGCGCAAAGTGATGCATTCCGATGATATTCTTGCGGTCGAAGGGTACGGCGGTCGCCGGATCGACAGCCTGCCACAGGGTGATCATGGTCGTGCCGTCGCTGAGGAAAACGGCGGGATAGTCCGGCACCTCGCCCAATTGCTCATAGCCCAGGGTGTCGACGAAAAACGCACGCGTGCTGGCCAAGTCGGGGACCGTCAAGCCTATGTGATGGGCGCCTTGGGTCACTGCATTCTCTGACATTGCCTCGCTCCTTTGATAAATCGATTTCAATCTGGGGGTTTTCGCAAATCCAATCACATCGGCCCTATAATCCCAGGTCGGACAGCCCAGGATGATCGTCGGGCCGTCGGCCCAAGGGCCAGTGGAACTTGCGGTCGTCCGTTCCGATCGGAAGATCGTTGATACTGGCAATGCGGCGGCGCATCAGGCCGTGCTCGTCGAACTCCCAGTTTTCGTTCCCATAGGACCGAAACCAATGTCCGCTGTCGTCGCGGGACTCATAGGCGAAGCGGACGGCGATACGATTGTCGCGATAGGTCCACACCTCCTTGATCAGCCGATAGTCCAGTTCGCGCGCCCATTTGCGGGCGAGGAAGGCTTCGATTTGCTCGCGGCCGAGGATGAATTCGGCGCGATTTCGCCAAGTGCTGTCCACCGTGTAGGCCTGCGCGACGCGGGCCGGGTCTCGGCTATTCCAAGCGTCCTCGGCGAGCCGCGCTTTTTCTGCTGCGGTCTCGGCGGTAAAGGGTGGCAACGGCGGGCGGGTCATCGGCGAACTCCCTTGTTTCGGTATGGTCTCGGTCGCGATGGTACGGGTTTTCGTCGTGCGGACCTGCAACCGTTTCCATGACCGGCAATTTGCGCCCTTCCGTTCAAAGAGAGAATAGGGATAATTTGGAATGGATTATTTTAGAATGTGGAATAATTATGGATAGGCTTCAGTCCATGGCCGTTTTCGTCCGTGTCGCGGACGAAGGCGGCTTTGCCGCCGCCGCTCGGCGCCTCAACTTGTCGCCCCCATCAATTACGCGGGCGGTGTCCGAGATCGAGACCCGGCTCGGCTGTAGGCTACTGCACCGAACAACGCGCTCGGTCCGCTTGACCGATGCCGGGCAACGTTACCTCGCTGATTGTCGTCGCATTCTTTTGGAGATCGAGGAGGCGGACAGGCATGCCGCCGGAATTCATGCCGCGCCGCGCGGTATGGTCTCGGTGTCGGGATCGGTCATGTTTGGTCGTACTGTGCTGACACCGATCCTGCTCGACCTTCTGGACCGCTACCCTGAGATATCGGTCTCGGCATTGTTCATCGATCGCGTCGTTCACCTCATTGACGAGGGGATCGATGTCGCCGTTCGCATCGCGGAACTGCCCGATTCGTCGCTGACCGCGACACGCGTCGGCGCCGTCAGACGCGTCTTGTGTGCATCACCTCGCTACCTTGCGTCCCGTGGGCTGCCTCGTACGCCAGCCGACCTGTCGGACCACGACATTGTCGACTTCGTCAATATGACGCCGGGTGGCGAATGGGCGTTACAGAAAAACGGCAAGCCCCGCGGCTTCAGACCCTCGTCAAACATGAAAGTGAACATGGCCGACTCCGCAATCGATGCCGCGCGTGCCGATCGCGGCATCACCCGCGTGCTTTCATATATGATCGACGCCGACGTCAAACGGGGCGCGCTCGAAATCGTGCTCGCAGACTACGAACCGCCGGCCGTGCCAGTGCATGTCGTCCACAAGGAACCCGGGCATACGTCGGCGCGCGTCCGCGCCGTGGTCGATCATTTGGTTGAGCGCCTCAAGAGAAATCCGGCGCTGCAACCCCGCGCCGATTGACCGACCGCGTGCGAAACCGCAAATTCGATCCGAATCGGTTGCGGCGCCCGTACTGCGCAAATTGGGTTCCGATCAATGTCCGCGCTATTCAGACGACCGGAAACGCTACGCAAAGCCTTGCGACAATCGTCCTCGCATTTGGCGCAGCGTGATCGAGGCGTCCCTCCGAAGCGGCAATGATGAGGTCGGCGACACTAGTCCCCAATTCGATCATCTCCATCTCGCCGAGACCGCGAGTGGTGGCAGCCGAAACGCCAAGCCTTAGGCCGACCCAATCGGATGGCCGTGGCACATCGAAGGGGACCGGGTTTTTGTTGGACGTAATGTTCGCCGCGGCCAGGGCGTTTTCCGCCTCCTGCCCCCTGATCCCAACCGACGATAGATCCAAGAGAACCATGTGCGTATCCGTACCCCCACCGACAATTCTAATCCCTCTTCCGCCAAGCACGTCGGCCAACGTTCGGGCATTCGCGACCACCTGCCGGCCGTAATCCTTGAACGCCGGCTGCAGGGCCTCGCCGAGGCAAACTGCCTTCGCCGCGAGAACGTTGGAGTGGAGGCTCCCTTGAACACCGGGGAAGATCGCCGATTGGAGCTTCTTGGCGAACTCATCGGAACGCGAAAGAATGACCCCGCCGCGCGGCCCGCGAAGGGTCTTGGTCGTCGTGCAGGTCACGATATCGGCGTGGGGGATTGGCGACGGGTAGACGCCGGCGGCAACCAGTCCCGCGACATGAGCCATGTCCACCAAGAAACGTGCACCGACCTTTTCGGCAATATCGGCCATCCTGGCGAAGTCGATCTCACGCGGATAGGCCGACCCACCGGCAATGAGCAAGTGTGGCTTCACATCCTCGGCTTGGGCTGCGATCTGGTCGTAGTCCATCAAACCCGTCGAGCGATCGACCGTGTAGTGGTGGGCTTCAAACCAGCGACCCGATAGATTTGGCTTGGCGCCGTGGCTCAGGTGTCCTCCGGCGGCCAAATCAAGGCTCAGGATCCGGTCACCCGGGCGGACCAAGGTAAAGAATACCGCCTGATTGGCTTGCACGCCCGAATGGGGCTGGACATTGGCGTAGACGGCACCGAAAAGCTCTTTGGCCCGGTCGATGGCCGCTTGTTCGACGATGTCGACGAATTGGCCGCCGCCATGAAATCGCTTACCCGGATAGCCTTCAAGCGTCTTATTCGTCATTTCGTGGCCGAGCGCCTCCAGCACCGCCTTGCTGACGATGTTCTCTGAAGCGATCAGCTCGATCTGCGTCTGTTGACGTGATTTCTCGTCGGCCAGCGCACCCGCGATCAGAGGGTCGGATTCCGCCAAACGTACCTCGAACTGCGCGGACATTGTCTTGTCTCCTGTTGCGGTCATGGGTGTCGCACCGGGCCATCGATGTCGGATCGGCAGCGATTCACGTTCTGTATTCGAATCCCTCTCCGGCGACAAATCAAAGAACCAGAAGGGTCTGTGATTGGCAAATCAGATTTGCCGTTCGAGTCTTGAACCGGGCCGGCTCGCTTTTCGATTGACCGGACAAGAAATCGAACCGAAGTATGATCAATAGGGCGCGGAGTTGACCTCGGACGGAGTGGTCTCAACGGAGCGGTTCATATGCCGAGCGTTCAGGCGAAGGGAGTAAAATCGGCCCGTCGCGGTCGCATATCGCGGCGCGGCGAGCGTACCGATGTTCAGGCGCCACAGATCGTCGCCGGCGTGTGCCGGGAAATTCCACCTTATGTCCTGACCAGCGATGAGGGTCTCGAACGCGTCGAAGAAAAGTCTAACGAAATTCTCCAGGAGATCGGGGTCGAGTTTCGCGGCGATCGAGATGCCCTGGCACTGTGGCGAAACGCCGGCGCCGACGTGCGCGGAGAGAGGGTCCGGTTCGACAAGGGGATGGTGCGTGAGATCATCTTGGCGACCGCACCCAAGCACTTTATTCAACACGCCCGCAATCCGTCCCGTTCGGTCTTGATCGGCGACAACAATGTCGTCTTCGCCCCCGCCTACGGCATGCCGTTCGTTCGTGATCTTGACCGCGGACGCCGCTACGGCTCGATCGCGGACTTCGAAAACATCGTCAAGCTGGCCTATGTCTCGCCGTGGCTCCATCATTCGGGCGGCACCGTTTGCGAACCGGTCGACTTGCCGGTCAACAAGCGCCATCTCGACATGGTCTATGCCCACCTTCGCTGGTCCGACAAGCCGTTCATGGGATCGGTAACCGCCCCCGAGCGGGCCGAGGATTCGATAGACATGGCCCGCATCGTATTCGGAGACGATGTCGTCGACCGCGACTGCGTGATCATGGGCAATATCAATATGAACTCGCCGCTCATATACGACCAGGCGATGTCGGGCTCCCTCCGGGCCTATGCGCGCGCAAACCAGTGTCCGGTCATTGTCCCGTTCGTGCTCGGCGGCGCGACGGCGCCGGTCACCATGACCGCGGCCGTCGCGCAGGCCTATGCCGAAGTCCTGGTCGGCTGCGCCCTCGGCCAACTCGAGCGCCCCGGCTCACCGGCGATCTTCGGCAATTTCGTGACCTCCGTCGACCTGCGCTCCGGGTCGCCAACATTCGGCACGCCGGAGCCGGCCCTCGGATCGTACATGGCGGCACAACTCGCGCGTCGTATCGGACTGCCGATCCGTTGTAGCGGCGGCTTCACAAGCTCCAAGCTGCCCGACGCCCAGGCCATGCAGGAAACGGTGAACTCCCTCAATACCGCCGTACTTTGCGGTGCCAACTTCGTGCTTCACGCGGCCGGTTGGCTCGAGGGAGCGTTGACCCTGAGCTATGAGAAACTCGTTCTCGACGCCGACTATCTCGGCGGTCTCCACATATTCCTCAAGGGTCTGGCGATGGATGAGAACGCTTTCGCCATGGATGCGTTTCACGAGGTCGGGCCCGGCAATCATTTCTTCGGCTGCGCCCATACGTTGGCGAACTACGAGCGCGCGTTCTACGAAAGCGACCTTTCCGATACCCAGTCATTTGAGAACTGGCGCGATGGCGGCGGGCACGACTCGGTTATGCGCGCGAATGCGAAATGGAAGCAAATGCTGGCGGCGTATGAAGCGCCGCCGCTCGACCCATCGATTGACGAACACCTTGGTGCCTATATGGCGAAGAAGAAGGAAACCATGCCGGATATCTGGCATTAAAGACGTTCGCGATCGTTTCCCGTCGATCTACCAATACTTGGTCGAACGCGTAAGACCCCAACGTGAGGCAAGACGCGACAAGACACGCGACGCTACAGAATACGCGGATAAATGGTGGCTTCACGGAAAACCAAGAAGTGAACTGCGTAAGGCAATCGCGGGATTGCCGCGGTTCATTTCAACTGTAGAAACTTCAAAGCATCGTTTCTTCCAGTTTCTCGACATCTCAGTGCTACCGGACAACATGCTTGTTAATATCGGCTTATCTGATTCTGCTTATCTCGCCATTCTTTCGTCCCGGCTACATATAATACCAAATCCCGTTGATCATGACCTATGTGCCCATTGCCTGTGTCCGATCGACATGATTTTCCAGGGCTGATCGATGAGCTTGTTCCAGGCGTCACAGCAGTGGTCGACGATGTCGTCGTATGAGTTGAAGACGCGG
>JAAEOK010000079.1 GCA_024244705.1 Alphaproteobacteria bacterium | reverse complement strand
TGTCTCGTGTCAAGGTCTTGGGACAGATTTCGGGTCGGGAGGGTTTGGTTTTGGGGGTTGTCGGTAGCGGTGGATGGGGCGTTGCATGTTGATCGTTTCGTGGGGTCGGATCGTGTTGTAGACGATCCGGTAGTCGGCGGCCTCGGCGGCTAGCGCCAAGCCGTCTGTGATCTCTCGGCGGTAGAGCCGTTCGTATTTGGCGGATCCGAAGAACCGTTCGATGACACCGTTGGTCCACGGTGCCTTCTTCCGGGTGCGGACATGAGTGATGTGACGCTTGGAGGCGACCCAGGCAGCGAAACCGCCGCTCTTGAAACATGAGCCGTTGTCGGTAACGATCCGGAGTTTGGCGATCTCGCCGGTATCGGGATCGGTCAGGTCCTCGACCCAGTCGATGCCGAGCAGCGTCTCAACTTCGGCTAATGCGGCTTCAAAGAACAAGATGGCATCTTTGGTGGTCTTACGGATCGTGACTTCAGTCGCCAGGTTCACTTTGGCCCAGTAGTCGACGACACCACCCAGATTCCACACCCCGGCCGCAGAGGTTTCGTATTCAGAGAAGTCGGCCTGCCACAGCCGGTTGCGTCTCTCCGGTGGTGTAATGAAGGTCTCCTTGCGGAGACCAGCCAACTGGCGGACCTCAGCGGTGTAGTTGGCCGGTAAACACAGCCCATTACGTAAAAGGGCCCGATACATCGTCGAATCCGACACCTCGCCCGGGTCGACGCCGTCGATGCCGACCCGTTTCAACTCGGCCAACTTGCGATGCCCCCACCCGTCCCAATCGGCAGCCAGCGTCTTGGCATCGATCTCGACCGCGTCTTGGGCTGGTGTCGGCCACGGACCCTTAACTGCGGTGCCCGTCTGACGCCATCGATACCAAGACGACCGAGGAATCCCAAGCTGTTCACAAAACCGGGTCACGGTCATTTCGGCGTCGATCCGTGCCGCTTCGAGCTCCGCAAAGCCGGGTAGAGAGCCCCCCCTTTACGCCACACACGCAACTCCATATGAGCCTCACCCAAAGCAGACGTCAGCTCCTCAACATCGGCCTCGAGCTGCTGCTCACGAGACGAGCCACCGACCCGGCGACCCGCCTGAATCGCTGCTTGACCACCATCTAAGAACCGGTCCCGCCACTTCGCGATCGTGGTCTCAGACACCCCCTCGCGACGGGCAGCAGCCGCAACCGTGACCTCGCCACGCAACACAGCCAACACAATCCGGGTCTTCTCCTCCACAGACTTCAACGGAGGCTTTGACATGATTCTCCTTCAGATCAGGCCCCAAACTACGACCTGTCCCAAGAATCTTGACACGCGACAGAACGTCTCAACAAGGAGATCCGGCGTCGCACCAACGTCGTCGGCATCTTCCCCACCCGACCATCGATCATCCGGCTAATCGGCGCCCTACTCGCCGAACAACACGACGAATGGGCCATCGCCCGCCGATACATGAGCCT
>JAAEOK010000078.1 GCA_024244705.1 Alphaproteobacteria bacterium | reverse complement strand
TTGCCCGAACTAAGCTCATTGCGAGTGATTCAGGGTTGAAGGTTCTGTTGGTTATGGATGAGGATGCTTTTGCAGAACACAGTAATGTTGTGAAATATCCTGTGCTGAGCGTGATGAACATCCTCGACGATGCACTTCTTCCAGAGCTGAGTAGCGTGGACTGGAACCCCCCAACACCCAAAAACTCTTGCTACATTATTTACACCTCGGGCACAACAGGAAAACCCAAGGGCGTGGTTTTGGAACATGCAAACATTTGTTCTTTCATTCAGCATGGGGCATTACATTTATCCAAGGGTCTAGGTCCAGGGGGTCGATGCTTGCTCTCAAGTCCCATGACCTTTGACGTAAGCTGTGGTATTCAGTTCCCCACCCTTTCCCTAGGCGCCACTCTGGTGCTCGCACCCAAGAGTACATTGCTGAATGAGCTAGAGCTACTCATCAACACAATGAAGGTAAGATGACTGGGTTGTTATTTCATGTTTATTACACATACGCTGCTTGTTATTCCATTGTTTGTCTGATGCTTGATATGTTTGCAGATCACACACCTCAAAATGACTCCATCACTCTTTGAGCTTGTTGTCAACTGTGACCTCCGCTCGGTGGAGTGCATTGATCTTTCTGGAGAGTGTGTGCTACAGCACCAACTGGAAATGTGGCGTGACAAGGTCAAACACTTTGTGATTGGGTATGGCATCACAGAGACATTCTGGTGCACTGCACTGGAGTTTGATAACAGCACAGAACATGCATCATCTAATGTCATTGGGTTCCCCTTACCTTATGTTACCTACTACGTGCTAGATTCGCACCTGCAGCCATTGCCAGTGGGTGTGTTGGGTGAGCTCTACATTGGGGGTGATGGCGTAGGAAGGGGCTACCTCAACCGTCCTGACCTTACGCGCAAAGCCTTCATTAATAACCCTTTCAGCTCTGATGATGGAAGCCGCTTCTACAAGACGGGAGACATGGTCAAACTGCTTCCTGATGGATCCATTTTCTTCATTGGGCGGAATGATGGGCAAATCAAAATCAGAGGCCAACGTGTGGAGCTAGGAGAGGTTGAGATGGCTCTGCGATCCGTGAACTTATCTGTTACACGGGCTGTGGTGTTGGTGCATGAACAGATCCTGGTGGGCTTTGTGACACCTGGGGGTGTGGATGCATCTGCTGTTAAGACTGGTGTTTCCAAGGTGCTGCCACACTACATGGTCCCTTCTGTGGTACTTTCCGTGGACTTTATCC